>JAFDER010000451.1 GCA_019310245.1 Deltaproteobacteria bacterium | reverse complement strand
TGTTCGTGTACCTGAACAGGACCTGCTTCAACGGTCTGTACCGCGTCAACAGCAAGGGCCTGTTCAACGTGCCCTTCGGACGCTACAAGAACCCGCGCATCCTCCAGGAGGAGAAGCTCAGGAACGCGAGCCGGGGCCTGGCGAAGGCGAGGCGGATCGAGTCGATGGACTTCGGCACGTTCCTGATCCGGAGATGCCGCGAGGACGACTTCGTCTACCTCGATCCCCCGTACGTGCCGGTCTCCTCCACGTCCTACTTCACTGGATACGCGAAGAACTCCTTCGGCGTCGAGGACCAGCGCAGGCTTGCAGACACGCTCGTCGAGCTCCACGAGCGATCCGTCAGGTGGATGCTCTCGAACTCCGTCACGCCCGTCTCGAAGAAGATCTTCGTGACGGATCTCCTGGACCGGATCGGCCTGCCGAAGAGACGCCCCTTCGTGCACAGGATCGAGGCGCGCCGCGTACGTGGTGCGCAACTACCGCACATGATCATGATCCCAGAACCTTCTCGACGGCCGACAGGAGCTCGGAGGCCTCGAAGGGCTTCGGCACGAGCATGACCCCGTCATCGAGCACGCCCTGGCTCGCGATCACGTCGTCCGTGTAGCCCGACATGAACAGCACGCGCATGTCCGGACGGCTCTGGACGAGCCTGTCCGCGAGCTCCTTTCCGCTCATGCCCGGCATGACCACGTCGCTCAGAAGAAGGTGCAGGACGCCGGCGTGCTCGGCGGAGACGCGCAGCGCCTCGTGCCCGTTGCGCGCCGCCAGTACCGAGTACCCCCTCTCCTCGAGGATCCGGACCGTCAGGGCCCGGACGGCGTCGTCATCCTCCACGACGAGCACGCTCTCGCTGGACGGGGCCGGCGCGGTGGACTCCTTCCTGGCCGCGCCCGTGACGTCCTGCGACAGGGAAGCGGGAAGGATGACCTCGAAGCGAGTGCCCTTGCCGACATCCGACTCGACCCTGATCTCTCCACCGGACTGCCTCACGATCCCGTACACGGTCGAGAGGCCGAGCCCGGTGCCGCGGCTCTCGACCTTGGTGGTGAAGAAGGGCTCGAAGATGTGCTCGATCACGTCGGGAGCGATGCCGCCTCCCGTGTCGGAGACCTCGAGCTTCACGTAGCTCGGCGCTCTGAGCTCGGGATCGATGGGCACGGGGAGATCGTCGGAGATCAGGCGAGAGGTCCTGATGCTCAGCTCCCCGCCCTCGGGCATGGCGTCGCGGGCATTGACCGCCAGGTTCACGAGGATCTGCTCGATGTGGCCCCGATCGGCGCTGATCGCCGGCAAGGCCTCTTCGAGGCTCGTGTCGAGCTGTATGTCCTCTCCGATGATCCGCCTGAGCATCCTGAGCGTGTCCGTGATGACGTCGTTGACGCTCAGCACCTCCGGCTCCCGGATGCCCTTGCGGCTGAAGGCCAGGAGCTGCCCGGTAAGGTTCGAGGCCCTCTGGCCCGCCTTCTCGATCTCCTCGATGTCCTCGAACAGCGGGCTGTCCGTGCCAACCTGGCTCTTGAGCAGGCTCGCGTAGCCCAGGATCGCGGACAGCAGGTTGTTGAAGTCGTGGGACACGCCGCCGGCCAGCCGGCCCATGGCCTCCATCTTCTGCGACTGGCGGAGCTGCTCCTCGACCTGCCGGCGGCGCGTGATGTCGCGCGAGACGCCCAGGACCTCCACGGGCTTCCCCTCGTCGTCGCGCAGGAACGTGAGCGACATCTCGTGCCAGGCGGTGGTCCCGTCCTTGTTGGTGAGCTCCAGCTCCAGGGTGCGGACTCTCGTGGGATCCGCATCACGATCCATGGACAGCTCATCGTTGAGCACCTTCATCACCTTCTCGAGGAAGGACGGAGCGATGTTGTCCACGGGATCGAGGCTCATCATCTCCTCGACCGTGTAGCCCCGGATCCGGGTGACGGACGGGCTGCAGTAGGTGATCCCGAACTCCAGGTTCATCGTGAAGATGAGGTCCGTGGCGTTCTCGGCGAGCAGGCGGTATCGGCGCTCGCTCTTCCGGAGCTCGGCGGACCTCTCGTCGACGAGCTTCTCGAGCCTCTCCCGGTACTGCCGGTTCTCGACCTGCAGCGCCGCGATCCTCGACGCCTTGGCCACGCAGCTGCACAGCTTCTCGCTCGAGACGGGCTTGGAGAGGTAGTCGAACGCACCGGACCGGACGGCCTCGGCGGCCGTCTCGAACGTTGGCTCGCCCGTGATCATGATCACCACCGTGTCCGGACACGATTTACGGATCATCGCGAGCAGGCTCAGGCCGTTGACCTCTGGCAGGATGATGTCGAGCACGACCACGTCATAGGGCCGCCTGTCGATGAGGTCCAGCGCCTCGCGGGCCGTCATTGCGGCGTCCGCATCGTGGCCGGCGTCGAGCAGGAACTGCCGCATGGTGATGCGCAGACCCCTCTCATCATCGACGACGAGCACGCGCGCCACCGGTCAGTCCCCCTCCTCCCCGGCGCTCAGCTGCCAGCCATTGTTGACGCGCAGGTCCATGTGAAAGCGCGTGCAGGCCCCGGGCTCGCTCTCGACCCAGAGGTCGCCGCGGTGCTCCTTCACGATGCCGTAGCTCACCGAGAGGCCGAGCCCCGTGCCCTGATCCCGGGACTTGGTGGTGAAGAACGGATCGAAGACCTTCTCCAGCGCTCCGGGCTTGATGCCAATGCCGCGATCCTCCACCGTGGTCCTCACCCAGGGCTCGCCGTCCCTGTCCATGAGCCTCGCGCTGATCCGGATCACCTTCTCCGGATCCGCGGACGGGTACCGATCGTTGAGGGCGTCCCGCGCGTTCGTGAGCAGGTTCATGAGGACCTGCTGGATCTGCTGGCTCCGGCACAGGATCTCGGGAAGGTCCTCCGGCACGTCGACCTCGAGCGCGATCTGGTCCTTGCGCATCACCATCTTCATGAGAGCCACGGTGGAGTTGACGATGTCGACGATGCGCGCCGAGCTGTGCCTCTCCTTCTCCTGCCTGGCGAACGACAGGAGCTTCTTGACGATGGACGACATCCTCTCGCCCTCGTCGATGATCTCCTGCGCGAACTCCTCGATCTGGCTGCCCTCCTCGCAGCGGTTCTTGATGAGCCGTGCGAAGTTCATGGTGATGTTGACGGGATTGTTGATCTCGTGGGCCACGCCTCCGGCGAGCGTCCCGATGGCCTCGAGCTTCTGCGACTGCTGGAGCTGGGCGTGGAGATTCAGCCTCTCCTCCTCGGCCCTGCGCTTCTCCGTCACGTCATCGCCGGAGCTCAGCGTCGCGATGATCGCTCCGGAGTCGTCCCTGATCATGGAGTTCGTCCAGGCGATGAGCCGCTCCTCGCCGCTGCACGTGAGGACGGGATTCTCGTAGTATCCGCCGGGCTCCACCTCGCCGGAGACGACCCGCTCGAAGATCGTCATGATCTCATCCTTGAGGCGCTCGGGAATGAACGTGTCGATCCAGTTCGTGCCGAGGATGTCCTTCTCGTCCCCGCCAAGGATCTTGCATCCCATCCGGTTGATCAGGGTGACGGTGGCCGAGGCATCGAGTACGAGGATGATGACCCCGGCCACGTCGAGGTACATCTGCGCCCGGTCCCTCTCCTTCCTGAGCCTGTCCTG
>JAFDER010000450.1 GCA_019310245.1 Deltaproteobacteria bacterium | reverse complement strand
ACCCGGGGAGCCACTCGGTGGCCCCGTCGAACGTGTATCCTTTTCGTGTCCAGGCCGCGCACACGCCGCCCGCGGCCGCGGACTGCTCGAGGACCTCCGTCTCGTAGCCGTTCATCCTCAGGTAGCATCCCAGGGACAGCCCGGCCACGCCGCCGCCGATGATGATGACCTTCCGGGATGCCACGGCTACTCGTCGAAGCTGAACGCGCAGCGAAATCCCACGTGAGGCGAGTGCTCCGCCGGGTCGAGCTTCTCGGGAACCCCGTCGCCGGATCCGATCACCTCGAAGGTGGCCGTCCCGTGCACCATGCGCATCGTCCACTCGCCGATCGAGTCTCCTCGCAGGCCGGGCTCCGCCTCCATGGCGTGCTCCCACTCCTCCGGGGAGGGCAGCCTCTTTCCGTTCGACTCGCAGTACAGCTTCGCCTCGATGGCCGTGATGCAGCGAGCGGGAGAGGCCGCGACGATGTCCGGGCAGTCCCTGGATCCGGCGAGGGCCGCGACGAGGTCCTTCTCCTCGTAGTCCATGCGCGAACTGCCCGTGAGCTCGCCGAACAGGCCGTCCGCGCCGTGGCGGAGCGACTCGGGCTCCGCGTCGATGTAGTAGGGGTGGTCCGACGACGTCACGGGGTGCATCCTCGCGAACTTGTAGGCCGACCACTGCACGCCCGTCGACTGCATCGCGACGAGCAGGATCACGGTCGGAGCGGCCGTGACGGCCACGATGGCCGCCGCGGGAATCATGCGGCGCGCCTCCTTGAGGGGCAGGCTCTTCCTGCACACGACGCCCAGGGCCGCGAACAGGACCAGGACGAGCACCCACAGGATGACGATGCCATCGACCATGCCCGGGTTGACCTCGATGGAGTAGAGCCACTCCCGCGTGGCCGGCGACATCTCCTCGAGGCTCTTCGAGCCGACGGACACGCCGACCATGATGTAGCCCATCACCACGTGCATGCCCGAGAAGGCCGCGAAGCCGATGACCCCGCAGGTGAGCACGTTCCATCCGGGCTGGACGCCGCGGATCCTGGTCCGCCCCACCCTGATGAGCGCGATGGCCGTCAGGAACCAGAGAAGGTACATGACGAAGCGCACCGGCCCCATGAACGCCATGGTCTGCGCGAAGACGATCTCCACGGCGACGATGGCGACGAGAGCTCCCGGCAGGACGAGCCACCTTCTCCTGCTCCGCACCTCGCCCTTCCTCGCGCGCACGAACAGGAACGCGATCAGGACGAGGACCGAGAGCTGGCACACGAACCCGAAGTCGATGGTCATCGCGGCCATGAAGTTCGCCTGGCTGTGCCCGATGAGGTCCGAGATCCGGACCGCATGCTCCTGCGTGATCTCGCTGTAGGAGCTCAGGGCCAGCATGTGCGACGCCATCTGTCCCCTCAGCGTCAGGAAGTGGTAGAGCACCAGCAGGAGCCCGGCCGCGGGAAACACGATGAAGAGCGGTCCCTGCATGAAGCGGTTCCACTGCCCCCGGCTCCAGAACCTGTGGATGAGCACGGCCGCCACCGTCATCGCCGCCGCGATGGCGATCATCGTCCCGTGCACCGCCCACATGGGCCAGTCCTCGGGAAGGCCCATGGTCGCGTGCTGGTTCCTCATCTGCGAGGGAGGCCCGAATCCGGACCACGCGATGGGGATCGCGATCACGTACCACAGGACGTGCTTCCACCTCGGCACGGCCGGAGGCTGCGTGGTCTCCTTCCTCTGCGCCGAGGGCGTGGCCACGGTCTCGCCGAGCCCCATCTGGATCACGTCCGACGGCCGGGTCGGTGAGCTGGCCGCGAGCGGCTCGAGCGCCTTCTTCAGCTCCGCCACCGACGCGTACCGTGCGTCCCTGTCCTTCTCGAGAGCCCGCTCCATCACCTCGACCAGCTCGTCCGGCAGGTCGGGCTCGAACGCGGCCACCGGATCGGTGAGGATCTTGACGAGCACCTCGGGCGTGCGCGTACCAGGGAACGGGTACATGCCCGTCAGCATCTCGTAGATCATCACGCCCAGGGCCCAGACGTCGATCCGCTCGTCCACGTCCTTCTCGCCCCGGACCTGCTCGGGGGCCATGTAGTGCGGCGTGCCCATCACGGCGCCGGTCCCTGACCTGCTCGCCCAGCCTCTCGTCGTACGTGAGGAACACGTTGTCGGCCTTGAGGTCGCGGTGGACGATGCCCTTCTCGTGGGCCGCCTCGAGCCCGTCCGCGATCTGCCGCACGATCGCGACCACGTGCGCGGGCTCGAGCTTCCCGCGGCTCCTGATCAGCGCGCTCAGGCTCGTGCCCTCGAGCAGCTCCATCACGATGAACGTCTTGCCGTCGTCCTCTCCCACGTCCTGGATGTCGATGATGTTGGGGTGGCCGATGGCGCTCGCGGCCTGCGCCTCGCGGACGAACCGCGCCACGATGTCGCTCTCGTCCGCGTACTCGGGATTGAGCATCTTCACGGCCACGCGCCTGTGGATGACCGTGTGCTCGGCCTCGTAGACGGACCCCATCCCCCCCTTGCCGATGAGCCGGACGAGCCTGTACTTGCCGTCCAGCACCTTGCCCACGAGGCTCTTCATGACGCTGGTGTCATGGTAGTCGCGTGGCTGTCAGGGTCAAGGCAATGGAAGTGCCCGACATGTGATCCCGGATCAGGGAGGCAGGCTCGTGCGGGTCATGCGGCTCTGCCACTCGACGACCGTGGTCCTCTCCCTCGTGGGAGGCGTCTTCCGCCGGCCGAGCACGGCGGCGAGCAGCAGCAGGGAGATGGAAGCCAGCGCCACGATCCCGTTGATGCCGAACACCTGCGTCGTGGTTTCCGGCGTCAGTGTCATGCCCGTGAGCAGGATCCCGGAGATGCCGCCGCTCCACTGGGCGCCCTGGAAGATGCCGACGCCCAGGCCCATGTGCTTCTCGTCCACGAGGTCGGACATGAGCGCGAGCCCGAGACCGAAGCCGATGTAGAAGAAGGCGGACACGAGGATCCCGGAGATCCAGAACTGCCACCCCGCCTCGCAGAACGGGATGAGGAGGAGTCCCGCGCTCAGCGCCACGGTGCACGCGACGAGCGGCCCGAGCCGACCCACGCGGTCGGACAGGCGGCCGACGAGCGGGGCGAGGGGCAGGGCGAGGAGGCCGCCGGCGGCCACGGTACCGGAGATGGTGAAGTTGGACATGTTCATGGACGCCATCACGAGCGGCGTGCCGATGCGCGCGGCGAACCCGGTGGCCGCGGCGACGACCGTGGCCAGGATGAAGCACCAGAACGTCCAGCTCCGGGGCAGCCCGTGCGACGGGGCCCTCTCCTTCCTCCCGCCCGACGGCGAGACGCCGTGCACGGGCCGCCAGAGAACGGCCGATGCGAGCGCGGCGACGACCGCGGCGCAGATGAACATCGTGCGGAACGAGAACGCGTCCACGATGGCGCCTGCCGCGAAGCCACCGACCAGGGCGCCCGCCGGGATCGTGCTCGAGAGCGCACCGAAGAGCTTGCCCCTCCTGTCGGCCGGGAACCGGAGGCCCGCCGAGGCGTTGAGCGTCGCGATGAGAACGCCGGTGCACCCCCAGGCGACGAAGGTGCCCGCGATGAACCACGTGGCGGTCGTGGACAGGGCCATGAGCAGGAAGGCCAGCGCGCCGGCCGGACCGCAGACGAGCACCAGGACCGACGGGTTGCGGATGCGGTCGAAGAAGCGCCCGACGAGCAGGGTGCCGGCCAGCAGGGATGCGAAGGCGCCGGCGAGGAAGATGCCGATCTGCTCGTTGCCGAGCCCGAGCAGGCCGGCCCGGACGGGCAGCAGCGGCATGATCCCGTTTCCCACGGCCCACATGAGGAAGCTCGCCGCAAAGATCGCGCGGACGGCCACGGCTACAGCGCCTTCCTCAGGAGCTTGTACATCTTGAATCGCTGGGGCTCGTCCGCGTAGAAGGACTCCCAGGCCCGATGGTAGAGCTCCTCGAGCTTCTCCCGAGCCATGGAGCTCGGGCGGAACACCACCCGGTCCGCCGTGTAATCGTTCCAGTCGCGCGAGAGGATCCTGCCCTGCTCCTCGAGATCGTCCCACGCCCTCGAGCCGGGAAAGGGCGTGAGCACCGTGAACTCGGCCATGTCCACGCCGATGTCCATGACGAAGTCCACGAGCTCCTTGATGGAGTCCTCGGTGTGTCCGTCCCATCCGAGGAGCACCGTGGCCTCCACGCCGATCCCGTGTCTCTTGAGCCTCGCGACCCGATCGCGGATCGTGTCCGAGACGCCCATGATGGCCTGGTAGACGTACCAGCAGCCCGCCCGCGCCGCGGCGGCCACGACCTCGTCACAGTCCTCGAGCGGGTGGCAGATCCACTTCATTCCGAGCGGCTCGATGGCCTCGAAGAGCCCCAGCTCCCAGTCCCTGTCCTGGGCCATGGTGTTGTCCACGAAGAAGACCCGTTTGTTGTCGATGGACGCGATCTCCTCGACGACCCTCTCGTAGGGGCGCGGCCTGAACGCGCGGCCGCCGAGGTGCGAGACGCAGCAGGGCCAGCAGTCGAAGCGGCACCCCCTCGAGGCGTGGACCAGGTCGACCATCCGCACGCCGCCGTGCGAGTACAGGTCCGACTCGAGGATGTCGCGGCGGGCCGTCCCGACGCTCTCGATGGGCGGATGATCCTCCAGGTGGTCGTAGACCTCCCGGAGGCCGCCCTTCTCGAGATCCCTTATCACCCGATCGAGCCGGCCCTCGGCCTCTCCCAGGAACACCGAGTCGGCATGGGCGCGCGTCTCCCCGGCGTGGAGTGCCGTGGCGATGCCTCCGAAGATGACCTTCGTGCCCCTCGCTCGGAACCTGTCGGCGATCTCCCACCCGCGCTTCACCTGGCAGGTCAGCATCATCGAGATGCCCACGAGATCGGCCTCCGCGTCGAAGTCGATCTCCTGCACGTTCTCGTCCACGAACGTCACCTCGACGCCGGGAGGCAGGGCCGCGGCGAAGACCACCGGGCCGTGGGGCGGCAGGTGGAACTCCGTCTGGTGCTCGAGCTTCGGCCACGCGGGGTAGACGAGCAGGAGCTTCACGCGGCGCCCTCCTCGATGGTGACGAGGGCGCCTCCGCCCTGCCGGAGATGCCACCGTGATCGGACGCACGTCAGAGAGCACGGCGGCGGCGGTGCTCAGCGCGTCGCACGTTGGATTCCGCCCCCACAGCGTGGCGTGCCCCACCGTGTCCAGGGCGTCCTCGCCGTCCATCTCCTGCACGAAGCGCGGCGCCGTGAGACGCCCTCTCGTGCCTGCCCTCTCGTGCCTGCCGAGCAGGAATGCCGCGTACGTCTCGCCCGGGAAGGGTGGCTCCGCGGGGCCCTGCCTGCTCCGGACATATGCCATGACCTCGTGAACCTCGTCCGCTGCCAGGGCGATGACGAGATCCACGGTGCCGCTCGAGATCCAGTCGACGGCCAGGCCAAGTGCCTGCGGCCAGGCGAGGAGAAAACCCGTCACGGTGAGGCACGGGCCCTGCACGCCGAAGAACGAGGAGAGGATCGCGGCAGGCGCGTTGTGCACCGAGATCGAGAACTCCATGGGCGACATGAAATCGTCCCCCCTGTCGATCATCCTGTCGAGCAGGGAGAAGGTGGTGCGCACCGGTCCGTGGCCCGTGGCGGCGACGACTCCCACACGGGCGGGATCGTCGAGCTCGATGCCGGCGTCGGCCACGGCGAGCGATGCGGCGAGGAGGCTGTTGCGCGAGAACGCGTCGAGCCTCCTGGCGCTCCGCGCCGGGATCACCTCCTTCCACTCGCCCGGATCGGCGATGAACGCGGGAAAGGCGGCCGTCCCCTGCCCTGTCCTGTACGTGAGCGAGCCGCGGGCGGGAGGCTGGCCGTCGAGGGCCCTTCGCAGGGCCTCGACGCCTGCACCGCAGGCGCTGACCTGGCCGATGCCGAGGATGGAGGCGGACGCCATGCTCACGGCCCCCCGATGACGAGCGCGGCGTTCATGCCGCCGAAGGCGAGCGAGGTCGAGAGGGCGGCGCCGGCGGTGATCGGTGTGGTCTCCCGCGTGGGTGTCACGCCGCACTCCGGATCCGGCTCCTCGTGCCCGGCGGTCGGGGGGATGCGGCCGTCGCGCAGGCCGCACAGGGCGAGGACGGCCTCGATCGCACCGGCCGCTCCGAGCGTGTGCCCCGTCCAGCCCTTGGTCGAGACCACGGGCAGACCGGGCGCGAACAGATCGGCCAGAACCGAGCCTTCCACCCGGTCGTTCTCGATCGTGGCCGTGCCGTGGGCGTTGACGAAGGCCACCTCGTCCGGGCGAAGGCCGGCCGCGTCGAGGGCGGCCCCGATGGCCCGTCGCAGGCCGCGCCCCCCGGGGTGGGGGGTGGTGGGGTGGTGCGCGTCCGAGGCGCTGGCATACCCGAGCACGCGGCCCAGCACGGGAGAGGAGGGCGTCCGCTCGAGAACCACGACCCCCGCCCCCTCGCCCAGGTTGAGCCCGTCCCTGCCGCGGTCGAACGGCCTGCAGGCCCTCGTCGAGACGTTCTTGAGCGAGAGGAATCCGTGGTACGCGAACCGCTCGAGCTCGTCGGCCCCGCCGGCGACCACCACGTCGCACGTTCCAGCGCGGATGAGGGACGCACCGATGCCGATCGCGTCCGTGCCGGAGGCGCAGGCGTTGACGACCGTGATCGAGGGCCCCTTCGCCCCGATCCTGCCGGCCACGAGGGGGGCGAGAGCGTTGCGCAGGTAGCGCTCCACGGCTCCGAGATCCGGCCCGTCTCCATCGCGGTAGGAGCGGTAGAACGCCTCGGCGTTGAAGCTGCAGCCGACCGTGGTGCCGAGCACGACTCCCGTGCGCAGCGGGTCGCGGCCCGGCAGGTCGAGCCCGGACTGCGCGACGGCCTCGCGCACGGCAGCGAGGGCCAGCGACGATGTCCGGGTCAGCTCGTCGTCGGGCTCGAGAGACGCTCGGACCCTGAACGCGGGTGGAGGGTGCGCAACGTCCGTGGGAAGTGGCGAGGAGTCTGGACCGGATGTCCGGCCGGAGAACAGGACGTCCAGGGACTCCGCCACGCCGGCTCCCAGTGCCGAGACGAGGCCCATGCCCGTGATCGCGACGTGGCCACCTGCCATGGTGCACGACTCTAAGTCAATCCTCCCCGGATCGCCACGGTTCCTCCCCGTGTCCCTCTTTCCGCTGCCCTGAGCCTGTCGAAGGGCCCCTCTTCCCCCGTGGCCCTGAGCCTGTCGAAGGGCAGCCATCGAGGCCATGAGCAGCGCGGGGCAGGCCTGAGTGGAACCTCGTAAGCACCCAGATCTACAAGGCTAATAGATGTTGAGGATGGACAGGTTGACAATGCCGGGCAGAGGCGTA
>JAFDER010000096.1 GCA_019310245.1 Deltaproteobacteria bacterium | reverse complement strand
CTTGAGGGCCTTGTCGCGCTTCTGGTAGAGCTTGTCCTCCTTGATCGTGTCGTTGAGCTGCGAGGCCTTGTAGGCGTACTCCGTCTTGATCTCCTCGCTGGCCACGACGATGACCTCGTCAGGACTCATGCCCCACGTGTAGTCTCCGAGCTGGTCGGAGATGGTCTCGACCTGCGGAGGCTCGGTGATCTGGGCAGGTTCATTCTTCTTCTTCTTCTTCTTCTTCTTCTTTTTCTTCGCGAACGCATCCCCCGCGAACGCGGCTCCGACCGCCAGGGCCAGTGCAAGTGTCAGAAGCCTGAAAAACGCGGTCCGGTTCATGTTGCTCCTCCTTGGTCGGGGCATGGGTGAACCTTTCCCCCTCGCCATCAACTTTGACGCAGGTGGGCCGTGAAACTTCACGGCACGCCACATACTATATACACACGGGCGCAGGTGTCCACCCTGTATGGTTGACCTCCATCCGGTGGATTTCCTTGGCAATGAGGGGGGAGCGACGGAACCGGCAACCCGTATTGACCGACCGCCGGGTTCGTCGTACCAATTGCTCATGCTCACGATCAGGGCCCTCGATGAGCTCCGCAAGCAGGTCGCCACCCCCCACGGCGCGGGCCGGACGGTGGCCTTCGTGCCGACCATGGGATTCCTGCACGAGGGGCACCTGGCCCTGGTTCGCCGTGCACGTCGGCTCGGAGCGTTCACGGTGGTCTCCATCTTCGTCAACCCGTCGCAGTTCGGGCCCGGCGAGGACCTCGAGCGCTACCCCAGGGACCTGGATCGGGACTCCGCGCTGCTCTCCGAGCTGGGCGTGGACGTGCTCTTCCTTCCGGCGACGCAGGACGTCTATCCGGTGGGCTGCTCCACGTGGGTCGTCGTCGAGGGGATCACCGAGGGGCTGTGCGGCGCCACCCGCTCCGTGCACTTCCGCGGCGTGGCGACGGTCGTGGTCAAGCTCCTGAACATGGTCCAGCCGGACGTTGCGTACTTCGGCCGCAAGGACTTCCAGCAGCTCAGGGTCGTCGAAATGGCGGTCCGCGACCTGAACATGCCTGTCAAGATCAGGGGCTGTGCCACGGTGCGCGACACGGACGGGATCGCCCTCTCGAGCCGCAACGAGTTCCTCTCCGGGAAGGAACGCAGCAGGGCCAGGGCGATCCCGGAAACGCTCGCCGAGGCGGCGCGCCGCTACGTCGGCGGCGAGCGGAGGGCAGGAACGATCCTCGAAGGCCTGGGCGCGAAGCTCGGCGCGGCCGCGGACGCGGTCGACTACTTCGGCCTCTTCGACGCCGGGACGCTTGCGCCGATAGAGGACGAGGAGCAGGTCTCCGACGAGCCGCTCGTCGCGCTGGCGCTCCACATCGGCCGCACGAGGCTCATCGACAACATCCAGCTCGGCGTGGACGAGCCGCCCGACGTCTGATCGGGCCCTTCGACAAGCTCAGGGATCCGGAGATTCAGCCCGCGTCGGGCTGCATCTTGATGTAGGGCAGACTCGCTGTCTTGCCGGCATTGAGCTTGAGCTTCTTGGTGATGGTCTTGTAGCCATCCGCGCTCACCGAGACGATGACGCTGCGCTCGGAGCTGCCCTTCATGGGAACCGAGAACGGCTTGCCGCCGGACTGTCCGACGTAATTGCCGTCCACCGACACCCTCGCGGGCTTGTCCGTGACCACGTGAAGCGAGGCGGGCTTGAACGCGAGCCTCTTGCCGATGGACTGCGGGTCCGCGCCGGGCTTGGAGGCGTGCACCGTGACCGTCCACTCGGCCGGCTCGCAGCAGTCGGTCTGGGGCTCGAAGCGCACCGTGTGCTTGCCCACGCCGAGCTCCATGGTCCGGTGGTTGAAGTAGTCCCCCACCTTCTTGCCGTCCACCCAGATGATCACGGTCATGGGGAAAGACACGAACTTGACGAGTCTCTTGCCGGCCGGCTTCTTGACGGGCTTCGGACCGGGGCCCGTGCCGTCCGCGGGTGGTGCGTCCACGGCCGCGTCCACGCGCGGCGCATCGACGACGGCCGGTGCATCCACTGCAGCATCCTTCTTCGCGACCGGCTGCGTGGACGCATCGAGGCCCGCGGATGCGTCGACGCGGGCATGGAGGATGTCCGGATCGGAACTCCAGCCCAGGGCGGCGAGGATGTCGGAGCCCCAGAA
Organism: Deltaproteobacteria bacterium; assembly: GCA_019310245.1. Taxonomy (GTDB): domain Bacteria; phylum Myxococcota_A; class Polyangia; order DRWM01; family DRWM01; genus JAFDER01. Next base: position 21,544 of record JAFDER010000096.1, on the reverse strand, counting down.
GATCATCACCACCAGCAGGGCCGAGGCCAGGGCGAGCACGCCGAGGCGCGTGGCGAGCCTGCGCCACGCGCGGGCCGAGGCCACGTCCTGGACCCTTCTCAGGGCGCCGGAGTGGTCGGGCTCGAGGGCGAGCACGCGGTTGTAGGCGTCCATGGCCGCGGACGACTGACCTTCCTTGCGCCGGGCGTCGCCCTCGCGCATGAGCGCCTTGAGCGTGCGCGGCTTGGTCGCGGAACGATAGGTGTCCGGAGCGTCGAGGAAGTGCTTGACCTCCTGGACGGGATCCTCGACGCCGCTCATGGCCAGGTATCTTTCGAGCATCTCGGCCACGGGGACGAGGTTCGCCGGCCGCTCGTCGCGATCCTTGACGTGGCACGTCAGGGCGATCCTGGCCATGGCCTGACCCGCGGCAGGAGCGAACCGCTCGAGAGGCTCCACGTCTCCCTCGACGATGCGCTTGAGAACGGCGTGGGGATTGGGGCCCTCGAACGCCTGGCGACCCGTGACCATCCAGAAGAGGAGGCTCCCGAAGCTGAACACGTCCGCGCGAGCGTCGAGGCCCTTGCCGAGCACGTGCTCCGGCGACATGTAGTAGGGCGAGCCGAGGATCTGGCCCGTGGCCGTCATCTCCTGGGTGTCCACGATGAGCGCGATGCCGAAGTCGGCGATCTTGAGCATGCCGTCCTCGTCGACGAGGATGTTCTCGGGCTTGACGTCCCGGTGGATGATGCCGTTGTCGTGGGCCACGATGAGACCGTCGCTCACCTGCTTGGCCATGGCCGCGACGATCTCGTGCGGGAACGGGCCGCACCTGTCCGCGAGCTGCTTGAGCTGGGGTCCGGCGATGAACGGCGTGACGATGAAGCTCACGCGGGCATCCTCGCCGGAGTAGTCGTAGATGGTCAGGATGTTTCGATGCGCAAGGCGCGCGACGCTCTTGGCCTCGCGCCTGAACCTCTTCCTCGCATCGCGCTTCGTCTGCAGGTGCGGGTGGAGGATCTTGATCGCCACCTCGCGGTCCAGGTCCTCGTCCACCGCACGGTAGACCGAGGCCATGCCCCCCTGGCCCACGAGCTCGAGGAGCCGGTACTTGCCGAGCTTCTCACCGGATTCCGGCGTAGACATCGCGAGAGAGGATAATCCCGCGCTCGCATACGGGTCAAGGAAGGCGGGCCATTGACGATCGGGCCTCTTTTTCGCAATTGAGGGAAATAAGGAGCACCCCGATGAAGAAGCAATGGCCGCGCGAGGAGATCCGGGCAAGGACCATGACGCGCCGGACCGTGCTCGAGTGGCTGGGCAAGGCGGCGGTCATCCCGCTGGGAGCCGAGGCATGGGCGGCCTGCACGCGCACGCCCGCAGGAGTGCCGGCCGATGCCGCCGGGGCGGATGCCGTCCCCTCCGACACGGGTTCCGAGGTGAACCCGGACGCGCCGGACGGGAGCCTGCCCTTCGAGCCCAGTGGCGAGCACGAGCTGTACTCGAGCTGGCCGGAGCGGACGGTGGACCGCCAGGAGCTCGAGGAGATCCTCTCGACCTGGACCATGCGCATCGACGGACTCGTCGAGGAGCCGCTCACGCTCGACTTCGCGGAGCTGACCGGGCTGACGCGCCAGGATCAGCTCATGGACGTGCACTGCGTGGAGGGCTGGTCAGTGTACGACGTGCCGTGGAACGGGATCCACCTCTCGACCCTCTTCGAGCTCGTCCGCCCGCTCGAGTCCGCGACGCACGTCACCTTTCACACGATGGGCGAGCGCTACAACGAGTCACTTCCCCTCTCCATCGCGCTCGAACCCCACACGATCCTCGGCTACGGTGTGGGAGGCTCGACCTTGCCCGTGGCCCACGGCTTCCCCGCCCGGGTCGTCGTCCCGAGGATGTTCGGCTACAAGAGCGCGAAGTACGTCACGCGCATCGAGCTCGACGACGAGGCCGTGGAGGGGTTCTGGGTGGCCTACGGCTACCCGTACCTGGGCGAGGTGCCCGAGAGCCGCCTCAGGCCGGGCAGGTACTGAAGCGGCGAACCATGTATGATTGAGCCATGACACAGAGCGTGCGCATCGACTCGCTCGCCTTCGGCGGCTACGGGGTGGGCCGCCTCGATTCGGGCAAGGCCGTGCTCGTCACGGGTGCGGCGCCGGGCGACGTCCTCTCGGTGACCATCGAGCGCGAGAAGGGCTCGCACGTCTTCGCCACGATCGACTCCATCCTCGAGCCTTCTCCGGACCGGGTCGAACCCCTGTGCGGTCACGCGGACCGCTGCGGCAGCTGCAGCTGGCAGCACATCTCGGTGGCGACCCAGCGCAGGTGGAAGCACTCGCTCATCGTCGACGAGCTCGCGCACGCCGGCCTCCTCGACGATCCGGAGGCCGTCCCCGAGGTGGCGGGCGGCGAGGCACTCGGCTACCGTACGCGCTCGCGCATGCACCTGCGCGGAGGCGCGTTCGGCACGATGCAGCGCCGCTCCAGGACGGTCGTACCGTTCCGGGGCTGTCCCGTGCTCACGCCGGAGCTCGAGGAGCTCGCACTCGACGTGTCGCAGTCCATCGCCGGTGCGCCGGACGCGGACGTGGAACTGTACGTGGACACGCTCGGCCAGCGGGGGATGCTCGTCGCTCTCACCGGAGCGTCCCCGGCGCGCGCCTGGGAGAGGATCGCCTCGGAAAACGGCGTGTTCTCGTATCGCATCCGCAGGCCCGGCTCCCCGCCCGGACCGGAGGGCAGGTTGCTGTTCGAGGACAGCGCGGGAACGCCCATTGCCTTCGAGCCGGGCGTCTTCGTCCAGACGAACCGCGATGCGAACGCGATCCTGGTGGACCGGGCCATGGATGCGGCCGGCCGGGGCGGGAGCTTCGCGGAGATCTATGCCGGGGCGGGCAACTTCACCGTCCACCTCTGCTCCCGTTTCGAGCAGGGCCACGCCGCCGAGCCGGACCCCCTTGCGGCCCGCATGCTCCGCCGCAACATGAGATCGTCGAGCTCCACGGTCGAGGTGCTGGAGAAGACCGACGCGCAGGCCGCGCGCAGTCTCTGCGCCTCGCCCGCCGTCGATGTGCTCCTCGCCGATCCTCCCCGCTCGGGCATGAAGCCCCTCTACCCGGTCTTCGACTCCTCGCCTCCCGCCCGCACGGTCATTGTCTCCTGCCATCCCATGGCAGCGGTCCGCGACCTGAACCACCTGGTCAACAACGCGGGTTACGTTCTCGAGAAGGTCGTGCCCGTGGACATGTTCCCGCAGACCGATCACCTCGAGCTCGTGGCGGTCGCGGCGCTCCCCGGCGCCTGACGGCGGGTGCGTTTGTCTTGCCGGGTCGGGGGTGCTATGTATGTCTGTTCTCCGGATTCACGATCCGTTCGAGATCTCGCAAGGCGGATGAATGATGGTCCGCGATCACATTCCGGTATCGGCGGCGCTCGCCCTGGCCGCCGGACTTCTCGCGACCCCATCGCCGGTACTGGCCGACCAGCTGGTCCGCATCGGAATTCACGAGGCAAAGCCCATCGCATCCACGGAAACGGACGGGGTGACGCGCGGCTTCGCGATCGACGTCCTCGAGCACATGGCCGACCGCGAGGGCTGGACCATCAAGTACGTCCACGGCTCCTGGTCCGAATGCACCGCGCGGCTCGAGCGCGGCGAGATCGACCTTCTCTTTCCCATGTTCCACACCGAGGAGAGGGAGAGGATCTTCGATTTCTCCAGCGTCCCGCTCCTGACCACCTGGGGCGCCGTCTTCGCCCCCAGGGAGGCCGAGATCGAGTCCATCCTGGACCTCGAGGGCAAGAGGGTCGCCGTGGTCAGGGACGACGTCTTCAACAAGGAGCTCAGGAACCTCCTGGAGCGGTTCGACGTCGAGAGCGTCTTCGTCGAGCTGAGCTCCACCGAGGAGGTCTTCGAGGCCATCGTCGAGGGCATTGTCGATGCCGGTGCAGTCGAGAGGATTGACGGCCAGAGGATGGCCGGGAGCACATCGGTGGAGAAGACGCAGGTGGTCTTCAGCCCCGGCCTCGCCTACTTCGCCTCGCCGGCCGGCCGGGGGGGCGACCTTTTCGAGGCCCTGGACAGGAACCTGTCGGCGATGAAGGCTGATCGTTCATCCGTGTACCACACGTCGTACGAGAAGTGGTTCGGCAGCGTCCAGACACGGCCGTTTCCACGATGGGTGGCCTGGATCCTGGTCGCAGGAGGCCTCGTGATCGTCCTGGTGCTGGCGTTCAACCTGGCGCTGCGGGCCCAGGTGCGTGCCAAGACTCGCGAGATCAGGCAGAGGCACGCACAGCTCGAACAGGAGATCCGGGACCGAAAGAGGACCGAGGCGGCACTGGCGCAGAAGGAGAAGGAGTTCTACCAGGCACAGAAGATGGAAGCGATCGGGAGGCTCGCCGGAGGGGTTGCCCACGATTTCAGCAACATCATCAACGTCATCACCGGATACTGCGACCTCTCGCTGAAGAAGATCGAGCGGGACGAGCCCGCCTACGACTACATCCAGGAGGCCAGGAGCGGAGCGTACCGGGCCGGGGACCTGACACGGCAGCTCCTCGCATTCAGCCGCAAACAGGTCCTCCTGACACGGGTCGTGGAGCTCAACAAGCTGCTGACGGGATTGAACAAGATGCTCCTCAGGCTGCTCGGCGACGACGTCGAGTTCGTGATGAAGCTGGCTCCGGACCTGGGACGGATCATGATGGATCCAGGGCAGATCCAGCAGGTCGTCATGAACCTGGCCGTGAACGCGCGCGACGCGATGCCCAGGGGCGGAAGCATCATCATCGAGACGATGAACGTCCATCTCGACGAGGAGCAGGCCGGCCGCCTCTTCACCCTGAAGCCGGGCCAGTACGTGGCGATGGCCGTGAGCGATACAGGCGAGGGAATGACCCAGGCGACGGTGTCGCGCATCTTCGAGCCGTTCTACACGACCAAGGACAAGGACCGGGGCACGGGGCTCGGCCTGTCCACCGTGCATGGCATCGTGAAGCAGAGCGGGGGCGAGATCGAGGTCGTCAGCGAGCCCGGCCGGGGCTCGAGATTCACCATCTACCTGCCACGGGTCGACAAGGAGGCCATCGTGGACGGGGCTGGGGAGCCGGACACCGCACTCGGAACGGCGATGATCCTCGTCGTGGAGGACGACGAGAGCATGCGTCGCATGACGGTGGAGATGCTCTCGTCGCGTGGGTTCGAGGTCCTGGAGGCCTCGGAAGCCCAGCGGGCGCTCGAGATCTTCGGCGAGCGTGGGGAGGAGATCGATCTGGTTCTCACCGACGTCGTCATGCCCGGCATGAGTGGCGTCGAGCTGGGTGACACGCTCCTTGCCCTCGGCCCGGACCTGCAGGTTCTCTACATGTCGGGGTACACGGACGAGACCATCGACAATCACGGCGTCCTCATCGACTCGGAAAACCTGATCAACAAGCCGTTCGCCGAGGAGGCGCTGGTCTCGAAGATCCACGAGATGCTGGAGAGGAGGGAGACGTGACGTGGTGCACGATTGTCAATCCAGCCGCGGGAGGTGGAAGCTGCGGCAGGCGGGCACGCATGGCGCTGGCCGATCTCAGGGAGGTGGGCCTCAGGCTTGAGGTGCACGAGACCGAGGGCCCCGAGCACGCGACCGCGCTCGCGCGCGAGTGCTACGCGAGGGGGCTGCACCACTTCCTGGCCGTGGGCGGAGATGGCACGGCGTTCGAGGTCCTCAACGGCCTGTTCCCGCGCCCGGACGGCGACGGCGACCCGCTCGTGCTGGCCACCTTGCCGCTGGGCACCGGCAACTCCTTCCTGCGCGACTTCGGGATCGATGACTCCGAGTCCGCCATGCAGGCGCTCATCCGCGGCACGACGCGCGCGTGCGACGTGGCGAGGGCGGAGCACGCGGACGGAACCGTCCACTTCATCAACCTGATGAGCCTGGCGTTCAGCGCACGTGCGTGCGCGCTGACCAACAGCAAGTTCAAGCCCCTCGGCGCGTTCGGCTACATCCTGGCCGTCCTCACCTGCATCGCTGGCCTCGAGCACCCCGTGATCCCGATCCGGCTCGACGGCGGCAGGACGGACCGGAGGCCGTGCGTGCTCCTGTCCTTCTCGAACTCGAAGTACACGGGAGGCACGATGATGATGGCGCCGCGCGCCGATCCCACGGACGGCGAGATCGACGTCATCCGCGTGGGCCAGATGGGGCGTCTGCGCCTCACCGCCACGTTCCCCGAGATCTTCAAGGGCACCCACGTCGACTCCCCGGACGTGGAGCAGGCAAGGGCTCGGAGGATCGATTTCGTGGACCCCGTGCGGCAGGATGCGATGGTGGACGGCGAGATCATGAGCCTCACGCTCCGGTCCGTCGAGGTCCTGCCCGGAGCACTCGAGGTGGTCGTGTGAGGGAGCCGACGGTTCGCGACAGGGCCGTCTCGACGCTCCTGTGGGGAGCGGGCATCTCCTGGCTCGTTCCCGTGATGGGGTCGATGATGGCGCTGCAGACCATCGTGCCCGCCGACCGGCTCGACTGGCTCGGCCGGCTCTATTCCTGGGGGCAGATCGCGCTCACGGGATCGCGGTGGAGGGCCGAGGTGCACCCGGACGTGGACCCGCACAGGCCGTACATGTTCTGCCAGAACCACGTCAACCACTTCGACCACTGCACCATGTACAGGGCCACGCCGCACTTCAAGCAGGGCCTCGAGCTCGACGAGCACTTCCGCTACCCCGTCTACGGCTGGTTCATGAAGCAGCGGGGAACGATCCCCGTGAGGCGCGGCTCCGGGGGCCAGACGCCCGAGATCATGGCCCGCATGCGCCGCGAGAGAGACAGGGGCCATTCCATCCTCACCTTCCCCGAGGGCACGCGCACACGAGACGGCCGGGTGGGACCGTTCCACAAGGGAGCCTTCTTCATCGCCCGCGACCTCGGGATCCCCATCGTGCCGGTGGCCGTCACGGGCATGCAGGAGGTCATGCGAGCCGACTCATGGATCATCCGGCCGGGCCACACGGTCAGGGTCTTCTGCGAGAGGCCCGTGGAGACGGCCGGGATCCCGGACGAGGGGATCCCCGAGCTCGTCGAGCGCGTACGCGAGCCGATCCGGCGGCGCGTGGACGAGTACTGGGAGAAGAGCGAGGGCCTGTGATATCTTCACCGCGAGCGAGGATGGCGGAACTGGCAGACGCGCCAGGTTTAGGTCCTGGTGGGCATTGTCCGTGGGGGTTCGAATCCCCCTCCTCGCACCGGTCCTACACGAGCTCGAAGTCCTTGCAGAACACGATCCACTCGTAGGCCGAGTCGTAGTACGCCTGCCGGTGCTCCTCGTTGGGGAAGTCGTGCACGCAGCGGCTGGACGGCTCGTGGAAGAAGGCGCAGTGCTCGCACGTGAACCTCAGGCGGTACGTGCGCCTCTGCTCCTCGAACGTATCGTCCCTCGGAATCCTCATCACGGGAAGGGCTGGGCCGGCGAGCCGCGCTGGTATTGGAACCTCAGCTCGCCGTGCACGACGAGCGTGGGCGAGTCGGGCTGCGGCTCCTCGTACGGCCAGGCATCCACGAACGCGAGATCGAACTCCAGGTGGATGAGCGGCGTGTTCTCCGGATCGCCGTTGTCCGTGTTCTGGTACATCGAGAGGAACCAGATCGTCCCCACGCCCTCGTTGAACGACACGCTCGAGCCGGGGCAGGAACCGTTCATGTACATGGAGGCCTTGAACCGTTCTCCCACGGGCAGGCCGTCGAGTTCCACGAGCGGCACCACGGCGATCTTCTCGTCGTCCTGCACGTTCTCGGGGTCCGCGACCAGATGCTCCGAGACCCACCTGTAGTCCGGCACCGTGATGACGAGCCCGTCCGACTCGCCGATGCGGTAGCCTGTCGGGATCCAGCGAGCAGCCGGGCATGTGGATGCAGCCCTCGATGAGCCCCCATCCCTTGCCCAGGCCGCACCCCTGCACCGCGACGAGCGCGGCGAGCAGGGCGCACCCGAGTGGCGCGCGCCTCACTGCCCGCCTCCGGGCGAGGTGATGATCTTCACCTCGGCGCCGACGCCCAGGCCGAGGCTCTTGGCGGCGCTTCCGTCCCTGAGCGAGATCTCCACGAGGCCCTGCGAGCCCTCGATGAACGCCACGCCCCCGTCGGGAATCGCCTCGTAGCACGCGACGGCAGCGAGCACGGGCCTGCCGTCCGCGCTCCCGCCGGCCGCGCAGGAGCGGACCAGCAGATCGGCCGGAAGCGAGGTCACCAGGTTGCCGAACCGATCCACGTGCACAACGCGGCCCACCGCCACCCCGCCCTCCTCGCTCCACCCGAGATCGAGCGGGAGGGACTCGAGAGCGGACACCTGCATCCGCACCGCGAAGTCCTGCGCCGCGGCGCCCGAGGCCAGCCTCGCGGCCGCCGGAGCGAACACGTCCCTGCCATGGAAGGTGGGCGCGACCCGGTCGCGCACGCGCACCCTGTCCGGCTCTATCGTCCAGGCCGCGTCCACTTCGCCTCGGGCGAGGCTCAGCAGCCCGTTGTCCGGCCCCACGAACAGATGTCCCCCCCTCGAGACGATGACCGGTCTGCGGCCGCCGCCGACGCCGGGATCCACCACGGCGAGGTGGACCGTGCCGGAGGGGAACGTGGGCGCGGCCACCCGCAGGCACCACGCACCGGCCGCCACGTCGCCAGCGGGCACGTCGTGGCTCAGATCCACCACTCGACTGTCAGGCGCGATCGAGAGGATCACCCCCTTGACCGCTCCCGCGTACCCGTCCGCAGTACCAAAGTCAGTGGTCAGCGTGACGATGCCGCTCACGGAATCCATCAGGTGAAGAGGTATCGCACATGCAGCCCGCGGGCAAGCCTCGGGGGTGACAGAGTGCCTCTGCATCTGCTAAGCCGCACACCATGGCTTCAGCAGGCAAGGACTCCGTCCTCCAGTACAGGCGCAAGGTCGTGGGCGTCATCGGCGCCTCGGACGCCTCGCGAGAGGCGATCGAACAGGCCCGGGAGATCGGTTCAGCCGTCTGCCGCGCGGGCGCCCATCTCGCGTGCGGCGGCAAGGGAGGCGTGATGGAGGCCGCGTGCCAGGGCTTCGTCGAGGAGAGGCACCGCCTGGGCGGCATGGAGTGCGGCGTGACCATCGGGATCCTGCCCGGCGAGTACAAGTCGGATGCGAACCCCTACGTGGACGTGATCGTGCCCACGGCCATGGGCATGATGCGCAACATGATCGTGGTGCAGACGTCCGACCTGCTCGTCTCCGTCGCGGGAGGCTCGGGCACGCTCAACGAGATCGCCGCGGGCTGGCAGAAGGGCAAGACGATCATCGCCATGAGCACGACCGGCGGGTGGAGCGCGGAGCTCGCGGGGAGGCTCATCGACGGCCGCCGGCCCGACGCGATCATCGACGCTCCCGACACGGCCTCGGCCGAGAAGAAGATCCTCGATCTCATCGGCCCCGCACCTTCTCGCAGCTAACCGCAAGTTCCCCCGGGTGGCGGAGCGCCCCGCACTCCTGTCCGCTCTTGCGGCGGCGTTGCACTTCGACAGGCTTCTCAGGTGTCACGTGTCGGGGTCTGACCCTCATGCCTTCGACGCGACGAAGACCAACACAGTATGGCGACGCGGATCGGGTGCGGGGTCAGTCCTCGACGGGCTCGACCTTCTTGCCTCCCACGTGCACATCGCCGAAGAAGAGCTTGATCGTCGCCTTCTTCTCGAGCGTGCCGTAGCACACGCCGTCCACGTAGAGCGTCGAGTCCTCGATCATGAGCACGGTCTCGTCGAGCACGAGCTTGCTCGCGCCGCCCACCGTCTTCATTGCCGATGCGGCGGCGCCGGGGCTGACGTACACCTTGTGACCGGCCAGCTTGTGCTCGGTGAGCTGGTTGGAGTGGAACTCGAGGAGCTTGGCCTTGATGAGTTTCTTGCCCTCCCTCGCCTCTCCATCCACCGACACCTTCCCGTCATCGACGAGCACCTCCGATGTGGGGTCCAGGGTGCCGAAGTGCTTCTCGCCCACCACCAGCTCTCCGTTCTTGATCCTCACCACGGTCCCGCCCGCCGTGAGGACCGTCACGCCGCCGGTGCCGGAGGTCACGGCCTTCTGCTTGTACGGGTAGAAGGGCTTGATCACGATCTGGTGGCTTCCGGCGTCGAACGTCGCGTGGTCCTTCGGTGGATCATGCTCCGGGTCGAGCGCCGCGAGCTTCACGTCCGGCTCGCCCTGCCCGGAGACGTCGACGAGGAGGCGGGCCAGGTCCGGGGCGTATCGCTGGCCGCCGCTCTCCCCCTCGGTCCCCCAGATGCCCACCGTGAGATCCAGGACGTCGCCCGCTCCGAGCCGCTTCTCGTCCGCCGCAGGGATGAGACGCACGAACCGCGTCTTCACGTCCGGCGGGACCATCTCGAGCTCCAGATTGCCCGTGAACGCGGGCTCGGCAAACGTGGCCACGCCTTGCGGGCCGTCTATCGAGCCCGCGAACTTGAGCGACGTGAGCGCCTCGTCCGAGGGCTTCATCTTGCCGCGCACGAAGGCGTGCTCCTGTCCGTCCACGATCTCCGCCTCGACCGTGACCTCGACGCGCCATCCGTCTCCCGATTTCTGCGGCGCGGCGCCCACCGTGTACTTGACGCCCATGTACGTGACGACCACCGCGCCCTCCGGAACGGGGCCGCCGGTCTCGCCGGCCTCCTCGCCCGCGACCTCCTTCTCCTGCGATCCGGACGCACTCTCCACTCCCGTGGCGGGCTTGCACCCAAACGTGACGGCGAGACACATGAGCAGGACGAAACGCAGCATGGCACACTCCCATCTCAGCCAACCTCTACCGCAGGCAGGCCGGCAGGACAAGAAACGCCGCGCGTCTTGATGGGGAAGGTCAGTCGTTCGCGCACCAGCCGTCGACGCAGCTCATGCCCGAGACGCAGTCGTGCTCGATGACGCACTCGAGGGTGCAGATGCCGCCGTGGCACTCCAGGGGGCTGTAGTAGGAGCCGCACTCCCAGTCGCCGGAGCACCCGTTGCCCAGGTCCTCGAGCCCGGAGCATCCGGACAGGGCCAGGCACATGCCGTCCGGCGCGTCCTCGCAGTAGAAGCCGCGCGGGCAGTCCCGGTCGCCGCGGCAGTCCTTGGTGCACACGCCGGGGCTGCCGGGCCCGTAGGTCAGGCACCAGTCCACGTCCGGGTCGCCCTCGTCCTCGATGCCGTCGCCGCAGTCGCCGCGCCACTCGCACGGATCGCACAGCGACCCGTGGGGCGGCTCGTAGCAGGTGTGCGTGCTCTCGTCGCACTCCTCCCAGCCGCCGTCGCAGTGGTTGTCGTTCTCGCACTCGTCCGTGTCCGAGCCCTCGTTGGTGTCCGACGGGCTCTCGCAGTCGAAGTCCTCCATGTCGATGAGGTCGTCGCCGTCGTTGTCCAGGCCGTCGGAGCACTCGGGATCGCCGGTCGAGTCAGGCACGGAGTCGGTGGAGGGTTCGGTCCCGGGATCCGACGTCCCGTCCACCGGAGTGTCCTCGCCCGGCTCGACGACGGTGTCCGTCGCGCCGTCCGGCGTGCCGTCGGTCTCGGACTGGCCGTCCGTGGCCATCTTGATGGAGCTCCCGCAGCCCAGGATCAGGGTGACGAGCACGATCGCCAGCGTGTTCAGTGATTTGTTCATCATGCTTCTCCTCGAGCAATACTCTTCTAGCACGAAGTATGTGCTCTGCAAGCGCTCCGGGGTTTCAATCACGGGTCCGTGTCTGGAGGCCCACCGTGCTTGAACCAGCTCTCGATCACGTCCTGAGCCGGCTTGAGCCGCGGCGAGAAGCCGAACGCAGGCTCCTGGGTGTCGTCGGCCGGGTCGGCGAGGAACTTCCAGACGAGCAGGCCGCCGAACCAGTCGCGCGGCCAGTAGGCGGCGAACGTGATGTCGAAGAGCAGGGCCTGCATCGCATCGTCCGCCGGCACGTCGCCCAGATCCTCGGGCCAGACCCAGGGCTCGCGGTACGAGTCCGTCAGCGCCTTGAACCCCACCTCGGTGAAGATCACGGGCTTGCCGTGGACACGGGCGAGCAGCTCGAGCGTATCGGCGAACGCCGAGGCGTTGCGCATCATGTCCTCCGGGTCGGGCTCCTCGAGGTGGCTCAGGGGGTAGAAGGCGTTGAGCCCGATGACGTCCACCCTGTCCCAGAACCCCACCTCGTCCACCTCGTCCCAGTTGGCCGAGTAGACGATGAGCCCCGCGTAGCGCTCGCGCACGTCCTCTGCGAGCAGGGCGAAGCGATCGCGGAACCTCCAGGACGCGGTCTTGAACTCCACGCCCAGGCTGATCATCTCCGCGTCCTCCTCGCGCGCCACGTCCGCCCAGTACAGGAGATACTCCCGGTACGATGCGAACCACGAGTCCCAGCCCTCGTCCGTGCCCCTCGGCCCGCCTCCGGGGTTCAGCTCGCCCCTCCAGGTCCAGTCCCACGGGTAGATGTGGGGGATGAGCAGGACCTTGAGGCCGAGGCCGTGCGCCTGGCGCACGGTGACGCGGATGCGCTCCTCCAGCTCCTCGGGCGGGTACTCGAAGTACGGGATCACCTCCACATCGTCGCGCGAGATCATGGTGGCGTAGGGCGTGACGCTCGTCCAGTTGGCCCCGAGTCCGGCCACCTCCTCGAGCGCCCAGAGGCTGCCCGGCGTCCCGTAGCCCTTGATGTCGGCCCTGTTGTCCTCGATCATGCCGAGCGTGATGCCCATGATCCGCTCCCCGTGGACGGACAGGACGTCTGCAGGACCAGCCGGCGCGCGGCTCGGTACCGACCCCAGGACGAGCGGGAAAATGACCGCGGCCACCAAAAAGGCAGGTATTCGCTGTGTTTTCAGGGCCGCCTCATAGAACCAAACGACTCCAGCTCAAGACATACTCGTTGATCGGGCCCTACATCTTAATTACAGTAATATCGGATGATCACTGCTGTACGACTCGATCACGATCATCATAGCTTGGAGAAGGAAGCATGGTAAAGCAGGCAATTGTCGCCCTCACCCTCGTCGCACTCCTGGCCCCGGGCCGCGCCCGGGCCGACATGGACGTGGACGAGGCCTTCCAGGCCTTCATGACGGTGCACGGGCCCATGACGATGCTCGAGCTCGAGCAGGACGGCTCGGGCGTCTGGTTCGCGGGCATGTTCACCTCGGCGCCGCTCGGGGGCGACGCGGACCTGGCGGCCATGGCGTTCCTCGAGAAGTGGCAGGGGCTGTGGGGGTTCGACCCGGCCGCCCACCTGGAGGTGGCCGACGTCACGACCCTGGCCACGGTCACGTACGTGAAGCTCGACCAGATGCACGACGGCGTGCGCGTGCAGGACTCCGGCGTGAAGGTCACCCTGGACCGCTGGAATCAGGTCAGGCAGGTGGCGCTGAGGTTCGGCCGCTCGCAGGGCTACGCGGACGCGACGCCCACGCTCTCGCTCGAGGCGGTCCGGGCGATCTTCAACGACAAGCTGCCGGAGCTCGAGCCCACGGGCCAGTCCCGGCTCGCGTACCTCGCCGACCCGCACGGGCTGGCCCGGCTCGCATGGGTGCTCAGGAGCCACGCGCGCGGCAGCCACGAGGCGCCCGAGGCGTACATCGACGCGCACACGGGCGAGGTACACGAGAGAGCTTCTCAACCTCACCTCCACGACCAACCTGGACGGCACCTACGCGCGCGCCTACTCCTGCACGGGGTGGTCGGGGGGCGACCCGTGCCCGGACACCACGCGGCACGCCACGCCGGACACGGGAGGGGACTACCTCCACGATCCGGTCGAGCCTTCCACCACGGACGCGTTCTCGGAGGTGATGGCCTACTACCACCTCGACAGGATCAACAGGCACATGCGCGACAGCTACGGACACAACTTCGTGTGCGACGGCCACAACTGGATGCAAATCAGCGTGAACATGGACTACGAGAACGCGTGGTACAGCGGCGGCTGGGGTGGTGACTGCCCCACGCTGACGGTCGGGCAGGGCACGTACGACTTCGCGTACGACTCCGCGATCGTCTACCACGAGTTCGGCCACGGCATCAATCACACCTACACGGAGCTGGGCTTCGACTTCGACAACCTGGGACCGGACTACAGCCCGCAGGGCGTGGACGAGGCGTTCGCGGACTACTGGGCGGCGTCGCTCATCGGCCGGCCCGTGATCGGCGAGTACGCCTCCCTGGGCACGCCCGGGGAGCTGGGCTTCAGGGATCTGAGCGAGTTCGCCTCCTGCCCGGACGACATCTACGGCGAGGGCCACTACGACAGCCCGATGCTCTCGTCCTGCCTGTGGGAGATCCGCGAGGCCATCGGCCAGGCCAAGGCCGATCAGCTGGCCCTCGCGGTGCTGGGCTCCGTCTCGAACGAGCCCGACTTCGACGAGATCGGCCGGGCGCTCCTCAGCCAGGCCTCGGTGCTCGAGAGCTCCGGGGTCCTGACCTCGGCGGACGTCACGGCCGTGGACACGGCCGTGGCCAACCACACGCTCGTGGGCTGCGAGCGCATCGTGGAGCTGCTGAACGGCGACGCGCACCTGTTCTTCGCCCAGGGCTGGTGGGGGGGCATGGTCGTTCCCTCGGGCGTGCAGTTCATGCTCTACGCGCCTCCCGGCGCCACGCGGCTGACCGCCAACGTGGAACCGTACACGGCCGGCGACTACACCGTGTACGTCAACCGCGACACGCCCGTGCAACTATCGATGCGCTGGGGCCGCCCTCCCGACATCACGATCGACGACTACGACTTTATGTTCGCCGGCTCGCCCGAACGCGTCTCGTTCACCGAGTGGAGCGACGACATCATCGAGCCGGACACGGAGTACTACTTCACGTACACGCACAACTCCGACTTCATGGTCCTGGCCGTGGACGCCATCATCGTGGCCACCACCCCGCCCGACGCCGTCGCGGACGCGGTGGAGGATCCCACCGAGGATCCCTCCGGGGACGCGGTCGCCGACGTGCCCACCGACATGGAGACCGACGGGAGCGAGGACCCGGCCTCGGACACGCCCTCCGGATCGATCACGGAAGACCGCGGCTGCGGCTGCTCCCTCATCCGCTAGCAGACCTTCACAATAAACGGACGACACGTAGCGCTGCCCTTCGACAGGCCGTTTGGTAAGCTCAGGGCAGCAGAAGTATCAGACCACGGGACGTTCCAGAGCGGGCGGGATGCGGGGTCGGAGCCACCCTGAAGTTCCCCCGGGTTGCGGAGTGCCCCGCAGTGCTGCCCGCTCATGCAACCAGTGCGGCGCTGCCCTTCGACAGGCTCAGGGCAGCGGGGAAGGGCCGTCCACAACAGCTCGGGGCTGCGGGAAAGGCGACGGTCAATCGTCGGATCCCGGTCGCATGACCGCCAGGATCACGCCCGGGACGAAGGCGATGAGCGTGCCCGCCAGGAGGCAGATCGGCGCGGGCATGACGAGCATCCCGCCGATGAACATCACGAAGCCCGGTGGGTGCGCACCGGCGGCCATGACCATGATGAAACCGACCGGGACCAGGAACAGGACGAAGAGGATGGCCCAAGATGCGGTGTAGTACCGGATGAAGGCGGGCGCCCTGGCCCAGAGGGTCCAGTGAAGGGAGACGCCCGAGAGCAGGACGCCGACCCCCAGCATCAGGCCCCAGACAAGCCCGAACTGGATGGCCTCGTCCGGAAACAGCTCCGAGCCCTCGGCGAAATCGACGACCAGCATGAAGTAGCCCAGGACGGGACCGACGATGAACAGGAGCAGGTGCACGATCGCAGACATGACTTTCAACCAGATCATGTTCCTTGCTTCCTACACTAGCTCGATATCGAGAATCCCGCTTCGTAGAAGGGCAGCAGCGGCTACTCCGTGTCGAGCCCGTAGCCGAAGTCGTGGGCCGGGTCCCAGTCGTCGCCCTGGGGGTCCGTCTGGATCCACTCGAGGCCGTTGCCCGCCTCCACGCGGGCGAAGTCGTACGTGTCGGCCGTCCCTCCCAGGTCGAGGAACATTCCCACGTTGGGAACGGTGGCAAGGTAGCCGCCTCGGTTTCCGGATGCGGTGTACGAGCGCCCCACAGAGCGTTCCCCGCCGCCCGGTACGTGATACTCGTCATCCCCGCCCTCGTTGATCAAGACGCCCAGGCCCGGGATGCGGCCCACGCCGAGCACGAAAGCGCCGATGTTGTCGATCGTGTAGACGTCACCCTGATCCCCGCGGTCGATGTGGAACGCCGGCGAGGCGTCGTAGCCCAGGCCGATGCACTCGTCATCGCCCGAGTTGCGGTAGGTGTCGCTGCCCTCCCCGTCGATGAACACCCCGACGGCCCAGTGCGTGGCCGCGCCCATGGCGTACTTGTGCGTCACCAGGTGGTCGTCGTCGCCGCGCGGATCGTAGAACAGCCCCGTGCCGAACGCGTACCCGAACCCCTGGCACATCACGGCGCACTGGTAGTCGTCGTTGCCGTCCAGGTCGAACAGCCCGCCCAGCCCACCGGAGAAGATGGGCGCACCGGGCGTGAAGAAGCCGTCGCGCACACCGTAGCCGAAGCCCTGCGAGCCGGACCAGTTGCTCCCCTCGCCGGCCCAGTCCACGACGAGCGGCTCGGCGATTGCGAGGTACGTGTCGTCACCGCCGTCGTCCACCAGCCAGCCCATGCCGCGCGGACCGCCGTAGCCCTGGCTCCTCTGCAGCGTCTCGTACTCATCCGCCGTGCCGCCGAGGTCCACGAGCAGGCCGTAACCGAAGTCGGCGCTGCCCTGGCAGTTCGAGTACCCGCGGTACCTGTCGGAGCCGCCGTGGTCCGCCAGCACGCCCACGCCGAAGATCCCGGCGCCCTGCGCCACGTACCCGGCGTGGTAGTCATCGGCGCCCTGCGCGTCGTCCAGGATCGCCACGCCGAAGATCCCCGCTCCCTGCATGCAGGAGACGTGCCCCGGCACGCGCGCCTCGCTGATGTCCCACTCGTCCGTGGACCTGTACGTGTCGTCTCCCGCCAGGTCGAGCACCACGCTCACGGGAAGGTGGATCGTCGTGTTCGTGGCCACGCCGTCGAGATAGGTGTCGTCGCCGCCGCCGTCGACGAGCAGGAACCAGCCTCCGCCGCTCCAGGTATCGGCGGCATCCTCCATGGTCACGGTGATGCGGCCCAGCGGGCCCTCGAGATCGATCCGCGCGCCGCTGACGGGGTCCGCGTCCGCAAGGCTCAGCCTGAGCGACTCCACGGATCGCAGGGCGAGCTGTCCGGCCCGGGCCATGGACTCGAAGACGAAGCCCGTGTGGCCCTCGGAGCCGAACTCGTGTGTGTAGGTCGAGTACCCGGACCCGCCGCTCACGAACCCCTCGTGCAGCACCTGCCACTGGTCCATGCCCAGCCAGCCCAGGCTCAGGAGGGCCTCGTCGCGCAGCTCGGCCGCACGCACGAGGCCGCGGATCGCCAGTGCCAGGGCGGCCCGGGTCTCGAACGGGAAGGCTCCGGCCTGCTCCGCGAGGCCGGACTCGATCTCCTCCCAGGCCCGCGTGGGAGGCGAGGGATGGCCCTGCACGGGATCGTGCTCGTAGAACGCCCTCAGGGCCGCGAGCAGCGGCCCGTCCACGTCCCGCATCACGTACCGCTCGTCGAACCGGACGGTGGTGAACGCCTCGCGTACGTTGTACCCGTGCTGGGCGGCGAGCAGCTCGCGCAGGATCTGATCGTCCGGCTCGCCGAGCGCGGACTCCACGTCGCCAGCCACCATGTACGCGAAGGTGGGCGCCGTGTCGCCCTCGTGCCTCAGGGTGTCGGTCCAGTGCAGGCGCGTGGGCGTCGTCTCGTAGGTGGAGCCGGCGTCCGGGAAGTCGAGCCTGCTCACGGGCAGGCCCATGGTCTCGAGCGCCGCGTAGAACTCGTCCGGCAGGGTGTAGGGGGAGGAGAGCGTACGGGTGGATGTCTCGTCCAGGTCCGTCCCCGCTTCGGGGTAGGGGGAAACCGCCACGACGAAGTCGCCGCCCAGGCTGTTGTCGCAGGCGTCGTGGATCGCCTCGGAGATCGTGAGCGTGAACCGGTCCCCAGGTTGCCAGAGCGACGGCGAGAACAACACAGTCCATGCGTCTGCCTCCGCACCCGCCGTGATCTCGATCGTTGTGTCCGACCCCGAGCCACGCGTCTGGGTGAATGTGACCGTGCCTGCATCCACGCCGTCGACGGCCTCGCCGAATGTCAGGGAGTAGGACGCCTCCGCCGCGCCCGGCTCGACGAACAGCGCATCGGCGCTCGTGACCTCGGGGGCGATCTCGTCGCCGCACGTCTTCGCTCCGCCTCCGCAGGCCGGGATCCATACGGCCCAGATCGCTGTGCACAGTCCCTGCAGGCGCATGCTCTTCATCTGCCACCTCGTCCGTCTGGAGTCATACCTTTCGCCCCGGGCCAGCGCAAGCAGCCACACGACCGGCATTGCCCCGGAACGTTCCGGTCTATAGACTCTCTAACCATCATGAAGATCGGCTGGATCGTCCACCCGCGCAACCTGGTCGTGTACGTCGTGCTCGTCGCGGCGGCCGTGCTCACGGTTCGCTTCTCGCTCACGCCCTGGATCGTGGGCACCGTGCTGGCCACGCTGCTGGCCGTCTACTACTTCGTACTCCCGGCCCTGGCCCTGCACGGCCTGCCGAAGTTCGACAACGAGCTGAGGAAGCTGCTCGTCGGGGGAGACCCCGACAAGCTCCTCGCGTTCTACAAGAGCCACCTCATGCTGCGCGCCTTCGCCCCGCCCGGGCTCATGAAGCACCGACTTGGCCAGGTGCACGCCGCGCGCAGGGTCTGGCCTCTCGCGTTCCAGTCCTACTACGAGTGCATGCGCGCGGCGCGCGTCAAGGACCGCTTCCCGCTCCTGCTGGGCTACGCCGAGGCGGGGTTCCATGCGGGCGAGGACGAGCAGATCAGGAGCGCGCTGGTGGAGGTCGCGAAGGATCCCCGCGTCATGTCCCCGGCCACGTTCATGCTCGTGCACGTGATGATCGCGGGAGGCTCCAAGCCGAAGGTCATCCGCAAGGTGCTCGACGAGTGGCAGGACACCGCCGTGAGTGACGGAGACAGGACCGTCTTCGCCCTGGCGGAGGCGGAGGCCCTCGCCCTTGAGGGCAAGCGCTCCAGGGCACTCGAGAGGCTCTCGGAGGTCGACCGCGACCTGCTTCCCGAGGCCATCCGGCCGCTCGCCACGCTGCTCGAGGCGAAGATCCACCACGTGGAGGGACGGCCGAAGAAGGCCCGCAGGCTCTTCGAAGAGGTGCGAAAGGATCCCGCCGCGGGGCGGGCGCGTCTGGAGCTCGGGGAGTTCCTCGAGGACTGAAGCGTTGATCAATTGCGTTGAACCTCGAGCGCGCCCGGAGCGGGGCGCCGAGGCGTACCGTGCGTACGCCGCAGGCGCACAGCGAGGACGAAAGCCGGGGATCGACGCGAGTGAGCAGCGCGCTGATCAGTAGTTCAGGAGGCGGCCGAGGTTCCTCTCCTGCCACCGCTCCGCGCGCTCGTGGTGCTCGAACTGCCGCTCCAGGTCCTTGAACCGCCGGTCGTGGCGATAGCCGGCGTCATCGCCCTCCACCGAGTGCAGGTACGCGTGACACATCTCGTGATACAGCACGGCGGCCACGAAGTACCGGGGCACGAACGCACGATCGAGCGACGGGTGGAGCCGGATGAGCGGGTAGTCGTAGCTGTAGCCGCCCATCTTGATGCTCCGGCGCCTGAGCCCGCGCCTCGTCTTGCCCCACGTCACGGCGCACTCGAGCCGGCCCCTGAAGTAGTCGCGGTTGAGCTCGTCGTAGATCTCCTCGAGGTCGTACACGCGGCCCTGCCACTCGAGCACGATGGGCTTGCGGCGTCGCGGGGTCTTGCGGATCTTGTGCGACGAGGCCTCGATGAACCGGTCGAGCAGCTCGCTCGAGGCGTCGTCGCGCTTCCTGATGAAGCTCGCCAGGGCCCGGATGACGGCCTCGTCGGCATCGAGGAACATGTGGTGCAGGCGCACGCGGTACAGGCTGCCCTTGCGGCGCGCCGTGAACATCCGCGTGCGGTTGTCGGTGATCTGCAGGACGACGGGCGACTCGAGGAACCCGGAGAGCTTGCTCACGAGGTGCTGCCTCACGCCCTCGTGCACGTAGACGTGCGGGGCGCGCGAGGCGAAGGGCAACTCCTGCTGGATGAAGCGGTTCGAGATGGGGATGGCACGCGGCAAGGCGGGCGAGCGCTCGATCCTGCCCCGGCTCCGGGCCCTCTCGTCCGTCTCGGACGCGGCAGCAAGGCTCATGGCGACCTGGGGATCGCCCTGGAAGACCGTCTTGTCCATCCCTCTACAGTTAATCGTAAGCCCGGGACAGACGCGGGTAAAGCGGGCAGGGACGGGAAAGCGACAAGCACGCGAGTAGCGCTGGTAGGTGCCGGTGAGGACGGCAGTGGCGAGCACGTGGCCCTCCATGGCCTCGAGGAGCTCGGCCTTGGAGGCGCCGGGCCCCAGCTCGAGCTCCGCGTCGAGAGCGTGGAGCGTGAAGACGTAGCGGTGCACCTTGCCGGGCGGCGGAAACGGGCCGCCCCACCCCGTCTCGCCCCAGGAGTTCTGCCCCTCGAAGAAACGGGCCGCCGAGAGCACCGAGGCGCCGCGGATCACCATGAGCTCCGGCGTGGCGTCGGGCGGGATCTTGTACAGCACGTCGTGGACCCAGGGCTCGTCGCCGGGCGCGTCCGGGTCGTCGACGATCAGGGCCAGCTCCACCGTGCCCTCGGGCAGGTTCGACCACGCGAGCCGCGGAGGCTCGTTCTGTCCCTCGCCCTCGTAGGCGTGCTTCGCGGGAATGGGATCGCCGTCGGCGAAGTCCGGGCTCGCGAGGGCCATGACCTCCTGCTCACCCACCGGCTCCAGATCGGCTGCACCCGGTTCCTCCACGGCAGCGGGTTTTGCCCCGCAGGCCGCGAGAAGCCCCACGGCCGCCACGAGCGCCCTGCATGTCATCGGCATGCTCCGACCGTAGCACACAGCCGACCGGTGTGGGATGAACCCAGGCAGACTCCGTCTTGCCCCGACACGGCGAAGGAAGTAGATTTTCTTTAGGCAGGTTCCATGCTCGGGTACATCGACATCATCCGCAGGCTCAACGAGGACTCGGTGAGATACCTCGTCGCAGGCGGCGTGGCAGTGAACATGCACGGGGTTCCGCGCATGACGTACGACCTCGATCTCCTCGTCGAGCTGGACGACGAGAACCTCCGCAGCCTGCTGACCATTCTCGACGGATGGGGGTTCAAGCCGAAGGTTCCGGTCGGCATCCTCGATCTCGCGGATGGCGGGAAGCGCAGGGAGTGGATCGAGCAGAAGAACATGAAGGCCTTCAATCTCGTCAACGAAGAGTGGGCCCTCTCGGAGATCGACCTGATCATCGACTCTCCCGTCGATTTCGAGCAGGCGAGGCAGAACGCCGTTTCGGTGAGCGTCGATGGTGTCGAGGTTCCCCTCGTGTCCATCGAGGACCTGATCAAGATGAAGGAAGGGACAGGCCGGGAACAGGATGCCGCCGACATCCGATATCTCGAGAAGGTGAACGATGGGCGATGAGAAGGCCAAGCGGGGTT
>JAFDER010000449.1 GCA_019310245.1 Deltaproteobacteria bacterium | reverse complement strand
TTGAGTCTCCCACACTCGTGACGCTCTCCGAAGCAGACGGGTACTGGGATGTGCTCTCGGGCACGCTTCGAACGAGCCGCGTCGACGGTCCGCGCGTCCACGACGCTCGTGTCGCAAGCATCTGCCTGCAGCATGGCATCACCGAGTTGTGGACTGCTGACCGCGATTTCGGACGGTTTCCCAGGCTCAAGGTCAGGAACCCTATGCTGTAGTGCACCTGTAGACGCTTCGAGTAAGACCTCTAAACGCACGTATTTTCTGCCGCGAAAATAGGACACGCCCGGCTCCGGGAGCGAAATACAGGCGTGTCGTGGCGCACGAGCATTTTTCGGTTCATGAAATAGGAGAAGCGCGAGGGGGAAGATGAGGGTCGAAATACATCTTCTCATGCTGCTCGTCTGGGTGGGGTGCGGAGGCAACCCGCCAGGGGCAGAACCCGACGGCAGCGACGACACCGGCGGCGATCCCTGGTTCCCGTGCGAGGAGTGCGACGACGGCAACCCCTGCACCATGGGCCGGTGCAACCCCGAGACACGCTTTTGCGAGAACATCCCGCTGGATCTCGATGGGGACAGGTACCCGGCGCGGAGCGCGCCTGACGGGACGTGGTGCGGGGGAATCGACTGCGACGACGCGGATCCGACCACTCACCCCGGGGCCCGGGAGGTGTGCGGGGACGGCGTGGACCAGGACTGCGACGACGTGGTGGACGGCTTCGAGGTGATCGGCGAGCCGGTGCGGGTGAGCTACACGGGAAATACAGCCTTCTTGCCGGACGTGGTCTGGACCGGATCCGGGTTCGCGATCTCATGGACCGAGCGGTCGGGATCAGGGGGCACGAACGTCATCCACCTGTCGACCCTGTCGGCCGAGGGCGAGCTGATCGATGACACGCACGCGGTCCTCGAGGCCCAGGACATTTCGAACCTGCTGTGGACCGGGAGCCACCTCGTGCTGGCATGGAGCGACGCGACGAGCCGCCTGTCGCTCGTGGGCATGCTTCCGGACGGGACCGAGCAGTGGACGGCCGAGAACCTCTTCACCTCGGGTGGTGCGGCTCTCGTGTGGACGGGGAGCAGGATCGGGGCGCTGTGGGAAGTGTCGGGCTCCTCGACAGAGACCGACATCCTGTTCATGCTCCTGGACGACACGGGAGTGCCCGTCGGGCCCGAGGTCGGTGTCGATGACGACCGACCGTACTTCGACAGACACGCCTCCCTTGCGTGGACCGGGTCCGCGTTCCTTGCAGCCTGGCAGGGATGGAACGATGACGGCTACATTGACGTGTACCTCAGGAGCATCGGGTCGGCGGGAGAGCCCCTCGGTTCCAGCACGCAGCTCACGACCCGTGGAGACACCTACTCCCCGCCGCACATCGCCTGGTCCGGAAGCACGTTCGGCATCTCGGCCGGGAACTCCTGGTCCGGAGTGCACCTCTTGAGAGCCGATCGGGAGGGGTATCTCACGGGCGAGCCGACGCGCGTCTCGCCACCGGGGCAGCAGGCAGCCGGTCACGACCTGCTCTGGGCGGGCAGCCTGTTCGTGGTGTCCTGGTCCGTGGGCCAGTACGAGGGGGGGAGCCCGGCCGTGGTCCTCGTGGACGCGGAGGGCGAGGTGGTCTCGGACGTGATCTACGCGAGCCCGGAGGGGACGGCCCAGGCCGCGCGCTGGGATGGCGGACCGATCCACGCGATGGCCTGGACGGGGAGCGAGGTCGGCCTGGCCTGGTCGGACTGGCGCGACGACGCGGAGACGAGGGATTGCACCGTGGAGTGGTGCGATTTCCAGATCTACTTCGCGCGGCTGGGGTGGTGCGAGTGAGGGGATCCCTCGTCATGGTCCTGGCAGCGGCCCTCGGGGCCTGCACGAGCCCCTGGGACCCGGAGAGGGACGGGTCGGTCGATTCCTGGTTCCCCGACGCTGGAGGCGACGCGTACGAGGAGCCCCTGTACGAGCCGCCGGAGTGCACCGGGGACGACGACTGTGACGACGGGAACGCCTGCACTCGCGACGGCTGCGTGGAGGGTGCGTGCACGAACGAGCCCTTCACGGGACAGGCGTTCACCGAGCCGGACGTGCAGGTCACGGATCACCCCTACCACGTGGGGGCCGTGAGCACGAGCTGGACCGGGGCGACGGTGGGCATCGCGTGGACGGACGGTCGGGACGGCGGCTGTCGCGAGCTCGGGCTCGTCGCGTGCAACACCGAGGTCTTCTTCAACAGGCTCTCGGGAGCGGCCGAGGTGCTGGACGCGGACATTCGGCTCAGCGGCACGGAGGTGGAGAGCAGCCTGTACGCGCTTCGCTGGACGGGCACGTTGCACCTGGCCATGTGGCTCGAGTGGGATCGGTCGACGACGAACGCCCCGTGGATCGCGCGCGTCGACCCGACCGGCCACGACGTGGGCAGCGAGGTCGGACCCGGGACCGTGGAGCGCGATGCCTTCAGTCCGGCCGTGGCGTGGACGGGGAGCGAGATCGCGCTCACGTGGATCGGCGGCAGCTGGGGGAGCTCGGAACCGAACGAGCTGCACCTGACCCGCTTCACACCGGACGGCACCGAGATTGCGGACACTGTGCTCGTCTCCGACAGCGAGCTGTCATGGAGCAGCCACATCCTCGTGTGGACCGGAAGCGAGCTCGCGATGACCTACAGCGTGAGTAACGATCACTTCCTCGGGAGGTTCACGCCGGACGGCACGATGGTCGACGAGATGGAGTTCAGGTTCTACTCGGCCCACGGCTGGATCTCCGGCATCGTGTGGACGGGGAGCGAGTTCGGACTCTTCTACCGCGGTGCGCTCGGCGTGGAGGACTCCTGCCCGGACACGTACTGCAACAACCTGAACTTCCGGAGGCTCGCGTCCGACGCAAGCTACGTGGGGGAGTTCGCGCAGATCACGGACAACCACCGGGACCTGTACCTCACCGACGTGCTGTGGACGGGCAGCGAGTGGGGCGTGTCGTGGTACCGCGAGACGGCGTGGGGGTACGAGTCGTGGCTCACGCGGCTGGGGCCCGACGGGGTGAGGGTGGACGAGGCCCTGCGGCTCCGGGACCCGTCGCCGGTGGAGTGGACCGGGGGCGCTTCGGTGGTGGCGTGGAGGGGGCAAAGGGCAGGGGAGTGGAACGTGTTCGAGAACGTTGTGGGAAGGTGCGCGTA
>JAFDER010000448.1 GCA_019310245.1 Deltaproteobacteria bacterium | reverse complement strand
GTGCTCGGCCTCCCACCAGTCGGAGAGCCCGTCGTTGTCGGAATCGGGATCCCGGAAGTCGTGCCAACCGTCGCCGTCCGAGTCCACCGGCGGCGTCGCGAGATCGTCGTCGCCCGCCTCCCACCTGTCCGGGATCGTGTCGCAGTCCGAGTCGAGGTCGATGTAGTCCGGAACGCCGTCGTCGTCGGTGTCCACGGATCCCTCGTGCCGGTCGGAGATGGTGTCGTTGTCCGAGTCCATGTCCATGTAGTCGGGATTCCCGTCCCCGTCCGTGTCGGGCGGCGAGGACGGTGAGCCCAGAAGCTCGACGACATCCGAGATCCCGTCGCCGTCGTTGTCCATGTCGGTGTAGTTCGGCAGGCCGTCGCCGTCCGCGTCGCCGGAGCCCTCGTCACGATCCTGGACGCCGTTTCCGTCGCTATCTCTGTCGCGGTAGTCGGGGATCCCGTCCCCGTCCGAGTCCACGGGGGGAGTCGACAGATCGCCGTCGCCAGCCTCCTCGGCATCCAGGATCCCGTCGTTGTCGCTGTCGGTGTCCTCGTAGTCCGGCAGGGTGTCGCCGTCCGTGTCGGTGGGTCCGCCGGGCTGGTAGCGGTCCTCGTCCAGATCCGAGATCCCATCCCCGTCCAGGTCGTCCGTGGGAGACGAGTCCAGACCCAGGTCCTCGGTCGCATCGCCCAGCATGATCCCGGAGCGGTCGCAGGAGGCCGCAAGAAGCACAAGAATAATGATCTCTGGTATGCGTCTCATCGTTCCCCCGTCAAGTAATGATGTAGCCTGATGGAATGATCCGGTTGATCAGGGATCGATCGGGAGCTGGATGTCGGAGGTGGCCCCCGGGATGTCGAACTCGCGGCGCACGCAGATCTGGTCGCCGGCGGGCTCGGCGGGCCGGAAGTAGCCCACGGACTCGGGACCGCAGGGATCGGACTCGGTGCAGCGGTAGTCGTTGTACACGCAGCGGGTGACGGAGTACCGGCCGGGGTAGATGCTCGTGGGACGGTAGCAGCGGCAGTCGGCGCAGAAGTCGTCGACGAGGATGTAGCAATCGCTGGAAGGCGAAGGCGAGGGGGCCCAGCCCACCTGGTACTCGTCGTCCGGGAGGAGCTGGCGCATCTGCCAGGGCTCGGTGGGTGTGGGGCAGACGCACTCGTCGGGCGAGTCGGGGCACTCGATGTCGTCGACCGGCCTCCAGACGGTGATGTCCTCCCAGCCGGCGCCCAGATCCCTCTGCATGGGAAGCTCGTCCAGGAGCCGGGGCTGGAGCTGGATGTAGACCGTGATGTCCATGAGGTTGCGCGTCGTGAACATGAAGCCCGTGAGGGCCACGGCATCGCCCACCTCGACGTCCGGCTCGGCGGTGGCATCTCCCTGTACGCCCGTGCTCGAGCCGCAGGAGGCGAAGAGGAGGGTGGAGAGGAAGACGGACGGGAGTGCGTGCTTCATCCTGCAATCCTCGCAAGCTTGTTGTGCTCTTCCTGGACCATGTACGTGGCGATGATGGCGGCGATCCCGGTCGCGCCGCCGAGCCAGGCGCCGGCCACGGCCACGATGTTGAGGATCATGATGGTCTGGCCCTGATCCTTGTGGTGCGGGTCGTAGTGCACGAGGATCTGGTGGACCCTCTGCACGTGGAGGTACTCGGTGTACAGCCCCCACATGCTGCAGGTGATGATGTTGAGCAGGAGGTCCATCCCGGGATTCAGCGTGTCGTCGCCCGTTGCATCCCTGATCTCGGCCGTGACCTTGTACATCCAGTAGAACCAGTACACGCCGCACGTGACCATGGAGAGCACGACGACCATGATGGAGCTTCGCTCCTTGACGATCCCCGGGGTGTAGCGAACGCCGGTCACGGGTGCTCCCGCCGGCATCTGCTGGTACTGCTGATCCACGGGAATCACCACATCGGAGGCATGCACATGTCAGGCGGGGGGTAGGGGCTGGGAATGGACGTGCACGAGTATCCCTCCGAGGTGCGGCAGTCCGCGCCGCTGCTGCACAGCTTGAAGCACATGCCCTCGCCGCCCATCGGGTCCATGAGGCAATAGCCTCCGTCGCCGCAGCCGCCATCGGAGTTGCAGCCCGCGGAGCAGTAACCTCCCGGGAACGTGACGGTGCCGCCCGGACCCATGGGGATCTCCGTGGCGCAGAAGCGTCCCTCGCCGGGTACGCCCGTGCAGTCTCCCGCGCCCGCGCAGGGATCGCCCAGCACGCCATCCGTGGGAGTGGTGTCCACCACCCTGTCGACGACCGGGTCGTCGGCGGCATCATCCGCGACTTCCGCCGCGGGGTCGTCTCCAGGCTCGGTGGCCGTATCCACGGCGCCATCGTCCACGGCGTCCGTGGTGGTGGAGTCGGGATTCCCGGCCTTCACGGTGCTGCCACAGGCGCCGAGCTGGATCGCAAGGATGACCATCAGGAGTGTGCATCTCGACATGTTGATCTCCTCTATGCAGCTATCTGTATACACCGAAGCCGGACAGGTTCCAAATCAGGGGGTACAGGCGACGTACTGCGTGGTGCAGCCCGAACGGTTCGTGGCCGCCGTGGCCTCGGACACGCAGCCCCAGTGCTGGCCGTCGATGTTCGGGTAGGAGGAGACGTAGCCGGTGTTCGTCGAGTAGACGTAGCCGAAGATCACGCCGGCCGCGCCGAAGGCGAGCGTGTTGCCGTGCCAGCTCGAAGTGCCGCAGCAGCTCGACCACTCGAGGTTGGAGATGCCCACGAGGCAGTCCGCCGATGACATGGTCGTGTTGATCGTGAAGTAGGACGCGCTCCACATGCAGGAGTTGGTGGCACCAAGGGAAGAGACCTCGGTCGTCCCATTGCTGCCGTGGCTCACCACCTTCTGCCCGATCCCCGTGCAGGAGGCCTTGGCGGTGCTCGCGTTGCAGGCCCCCGGCGAGCCCGAACCGCACCTCACGTACTGGACCGAGATCCACGTTCCGCCCACGTGCCTGGCGGTCCCCGTCCTGCCCGTCATGGGCGTGCAGGTGTAGCCGTCGCCCGTGTAGCCCGAGTTGCAGGCGCACGTGTACGTGCCCGGGCCCGTGTACGTGCACGTGGCGTTCGTGTCGCAAAGGTCCGTGCCCAGGGCGCAGTGGTCGATGGCCGTGCACGTGAACCCGTCGCCGCTGTAGCCCGAGCGGCAGGAGCACGAG
>JAFDER010000095.1 GCA_019310245.1 Deltaproteobacteria bacterium | reverse complement strand
ACGCCGCGAACCCCTTCGAATGACCCCTTCTCTCCCGACGAGGGCCTCTCGGCACCTCGAATCTCCTCATACTACCTAAACCGTTGATCTTCAAGATCAAGGTGAAACGTGGCCCGCATCGCCGGCAACCTTGCGGCCCCATCGAATCACCAATATGATGTAAAGATACAGTACTTCCGAAAGAACGGCATCCGCCTGGAGGACCCGGATGAAGAGAAACCACCTGCTGCTCGCAGCCGGCCTGCTCGTCTCTGGCCTGGCCGCGTGCGAGCCCGGCGACGACGGCTACGTGCCGTGGGACGCCATCGGCGACCTGGGGGACTCCGGCTGGGAGGTCCCCGGGGACACCACGCCCCCGGACGTGCCCGTGGGCGACGGCCTCGACACCTGGGGCCTGGACTACGACGGCGACGGGTGGACGCCCGCGGACGGCGACTGCGACGACACGGAGTATGCCGTGAACCCCGGGGCGTACGACGATCCCGACAACGACGTGGACGACGACTGTGACGGCACGAGGGACAACCCGCTCACGGACTGCGACTGCGGCTCCATGCCCACGCTCATCGAGGCACTGGACATCTGCGACACGCGCTTTATCCGCGGCGTCACCGAGAGAGGCGGATTCGACCCGGCCACGGCCGAGGGTCGCGGCGTGCGCAACCACTACGGAAGCCCGGGCAACGGACTGACCATGCGCGAGGGCTGCGCCTACACGATCCTGGACACGGGACGGATCGAGCCCACCACGGGAGGCGTGGGCGACCCGGACCGCCAGACGGGCACGGACTTCCGCAACCCCTCGGACGAGCTTCTCGGCAACTGGTGCAAGTTCCTGCCCCTCGGCACTGAGCCCGACCCGGCACCCTCGGGCGGCGGCGGGATCATCATCTGCGACACGCAGCAGCTCGCGGTGGACTTCACCGCCCCCACGAACGCCGTGGGCTTCAGCTTCGACTTCGTGTACGTGAGCTCCGAGTATCCCGAGTGGGTTGGCGAGGGGTACAACGACACCTTCTACGCGATCCTGAACCGCCCGTCGACGGGTGAGAACATCAACATCTCGTTCGATGATTACGGCGCGGAGATCGAGGTGGACAACGCGTTCTTCGAAAGCCCGCCCGTCACGGACCTGTCCGGCACGGGCTACAGCGACACGTGCACGAACGAGGACTTCTCCGTCACGATCTGCGGCTCGTCCACGGGCTGGCTGCGCACGTCGTGGGAGATCGAGCCGGGCGAGCAGTTCTCGCTCACCTTCTCCATCCACGACGAGGGCGACGGCGTGTACGACTCGATGGTCATCCTGGACAACTTCCAGTGGTCCATCGACGCGGTGGACCCGGGAACGATCATCATCTAGACCCCAGCGTGATCTCATGAAAGCCACACACATCCTGATCGTCTCCCTCGTTCTCGCCGGCTGCGGCGAGGACGGCTCGAGCTCGGACGCAGCCACGGACATCCCGTCGGATCCGCCGCGCGAGGAGGCGTTCGATCCGTGCACAACCTATCCCAACACGTGCAACCTGGACGGCCGAAATCCCCACGCGCCCTTCGACTGCTGCCCCGCGGGCACGGTGTGCTGTGCGCTGTGCCACGACGAGAACCGCTGCGAGATGAACTACGACTGCCGCGACACCTGCCCCGAGACGCTCCCGTGCACGGGCACGGGCGGGACGGGCGGCTTCTCCTGCTACTACGACCCCGCGGACTTCACGGGCACTGTCTACTGCCCCCTGCCCCCGGGCGCGCCGCCGGACGACGCGGTGGCCTGCACCGACACCTGCACGACCGGCGTGGAGTGCCCGTTCGATTCCAGCTGGGGCGACGCAGCCCTGTGCTGCCCCGGGGCGACCACGTGCGAGACGAGCGGGTTCGGACTGCCCTTCTGCCAGTAGCCTCGAGGTTGCGGCCACCGGAGCACGCATGATAAGTTGAGGCCTTCCTGATGGGGGAAAGACCGTGGGGGCCTTCGACCAGACTGACATGACCGAGAGGGGCGCGGACAGGCTCGCGTGGATCCTCAAGCACACGGACGTGGCGCTGGCCGTCATGGTCGTGCTCGTCGTGGCGATGATGATCCTGCCGCTGCCCACGTGGCTGCTCGACATCCTCATCGCCACGAACGTCACGATGGGCGTCACGCTCCTGCTCGTGGTGCTCTACGTCTCCGAGCCTCTCGCCATCGCCACGTTTCCCACGATCCTGCTCCTCACGACCCTCTTCAGGCTGGCGCTCAACATCTCGACCACGCGCCTCATCTTGCTCCACGCCGACGCGGGCCGGATCATCGACGCCTTCGGCAACTTCGTCGTGGCGGGCAACTACGTGGTGGGTGGGGTGATCTTCCTCATCCTGACCCTCGTGCAGTTCATCGTGATCGCCAAGGGCTCCGAGCGGGTGGCAGAGGTGGCGGCGCGCTTCACCCTCGACGCCATGCCGGGCAAGCAGATGAGCATCGACGCGGACGTGCGCTCGGGCCTCATCGACTCGGCGGGCGCACGGGCCCGGCGCTCGCACCTCGAGCGCGAGGCACAGTTCTACGGGGCCATGGACGGGGCGATGAAATTCGTCAAGGGCGACGCCATCGCGGGCATCTGCATCACGTGCGTGAACATCATCGCCGGGCTCATTGTGGGCATCTGGCAGATGAACATGGATGCCGCGGAGGCCCTGCAGACCTACACGCTGCTGACGATCGGCGACGGGCTCGTCTCCCAGATCCCGGCGCTCGTGCTGTCGATGTCGGCGGGCTTCCTCATCACCCGCGTGGCGTCGGAGGAGCCGGGCTCTCACCTGGGCGCGGACGTGGGCCGCCAGATCCTCTCGCAGCCGCGCGCCCTGAAGATCGTGGCCGCGCTCCTCATCGGGCTCGGTCTCGTTCCGGGTATGCCGCTGGGCCCGTTCCTCATCCTGGGCCTGTTCGTGGGCTTCGTGGGCTTCTCCATCGAGCGGGGCCCCTCGATCCGCGAGGCCGTCAAGAAGATCGGCAAGAAGCGCCCGCCGCCCGCAGAGCCGGCTCCGCCGCCCGAGGAGGGGCCGCTCGTCCATCCGGTGATCCTCGACATCACGCAGCGCGTTGCGGGAGCGGGAGAGGAGCCAGGCAGGGCGCTCGACAGGGCCATCCCGGCCATGCGCGGCCGCCTGTTCGAGGACCTGGGCCTCAAGCTCCCGCCCGTGCGCGTGCGCGTCGGCGAGCCGGAGCCGGGCCTGGACTTCATCGTGCGCATTCAGGAGGTGCCCTCGGCGCGCGGGACCGTGCCGGAGGAGAAGTTCTTCTGCTCCCTCGACCCGCAGCAGCTCCGCGACGGCGGCCTGGAGGTCGAGGAGGCGCACGATCCGCTGACGGGCGGATCGGGGGGCTGGATCCAGGAGGCGCACGAGCCGCGCGCCCGCACGTTCGGCTGCAGGCTGCTCGACGCCCACGGCTACGTGATCGCATCGCTGGAGGAGGCGGTCAGGAGCCGGGCCCACGACCTGGTCTCCATCCAGGAGGTGCAGGATCTGCTCGACACGCTCGAGGACGCCTCCCCGGCCCTGGTGCGCTCCACGGTGCCCAAGCCCGTGGATCTCAGGACGCTCACCGAGGTGTGCAGGAGGCTCGTGGAGGAGGGCGTGAGCCTCAGGCACATGGCCGAGATCCTCCAGACGCTCGCCAGGTGGATGCCCTCGCAGCGCGACCCCGTGGCGCTCACGGAGCTCGTGCGCGCCTCGCTCGCCCGGCCCGTCTCCGCGAGGCACGCCGTGGACGGATCGTCCATCGACGTCTTCCTGGTCGAGCCCGCCATCGAGGACGCGATCCGCACGTCCATCCACAAGACGGAGCAGGGCAGCTTCCTGGCACTCGACCCGGAGGTCGGCCGGGACATCCGCGAGGCCGTGAGCGGAGAGATCGCCGGCTTCCCCATGACCCGCGGCCGTGTGCCGGTCATCCTCGTGCAGGCAGACGTGCGCCGCTACCTGCGCAAGCTCATCGAGCTGGATCACCCGCGTGCCGCGGTCCTGTCCTACCAGGAGCTCGACCCGGCCCTCGAGATCCGGCCCGCCGGCGAGATCAAGATCGCGCGGACAGGCTAGCGCGCTTCACCGCCCCGGGCGTTGTCCAGGTAGCCTCCGTCGAGGAAGTCGGGATGCGCCCAGATCCCGACGCCAGACGTGCGCGACTCCTCCTCGGCCTCGAGGAAGCGCACATGGTAGCCGGGGCAGGCACCGTACTTCGTGTAATAGGCGCTCCATCCCGCGCGCACGAGCTCGAGGTTGAGATGCGTCCCGTCCTCGAGAAAAACGTGCCTGAGAAGGCGTCCGTACCGGTCCGCATCGTCGTGAGCCTGCGCCACCGCGAGGTACACCTCGCCGCCGTCGAGAAGATCGCGCAGCGCGCTCGTGGCGCTCTTGCCGAGCGGGGAGCGCTTCTGACCGCGCACCTCGGGCGTGTCGATGCACACGAAGCGCACCTTCCGCGAGCCGAGAGGGAGGCTCACGTGGATCGTGTCGCCGTCCACGACCCTCGTCACCTCGTAGGGGCCGTCCAGACCCGGCCTCCTGGCGGCGGCCGGCGGCTCGTCCCTGCACGAGTGGAGCAGGCAGGACAGGACCGCCAGGAGAACGAGGCTGCGGAACCGGCAAGGCATCGACCCGATGATACCATCAGCACGGGTCACTTGCCCCCCATTGAAACATCGGCCATCATGCCGGCATGTCATTCAGGATGACGGCACCCCGGATCACCCTCGCGGCCGCGGCGTTTCTTCTCGCCGGCTGCGGCCTCCTCATGCCCGTGCCCAACGACCCTGCCTACGAGCCGGCGCCTCAGCCCCAGCCCGCCTACGCGCAGCCCGCACAGCCGCACACGGCCCAGATCGGCGCACCCGGCGACAAGTGCAAGACACACCGCGAGTGCCAGTCGAAGGTATGCGTGCACGGCCACTGCTCCTCGCCCCAGCCGGTCATGCCGAGCGGCGCGACCACGCAGCCCGTCGTGCAGGCCTGCAGCTCGGACGCCCACTGCTCGACGCCCAACTACTGCATCCTCGGCACATGCCGGTCGCTCGGCCATGCCGGCGCGGGGTGCCAGATCGACATGGACTGCGTCTCGCCGCTGCTGTGCATCTCCAGCGTCTGCTCCCAGCCCGGGCAGGAGGGTCAGCCCTGCCTCTCGTTCATGGAGTGCCAGAGCCCGCTGGCCTGCTGGGGCGGCGCGTGCTCGCAGTGCACGGTCACGGGAGCGAGTGCGGTGACCGGTACGGCCTGCTGCGACGACGACAACTGCTCGGGCGGCCTGTACTGCATCCTGGGCACGTGCCGACCCATCGGAGGCGCGGGCTGCTCGTGCGGGGTGGGCCAGGACTGTGACTCGGGCACATGTCAGTACGGCAAGTGCATGGGAGGAGGCCCCTGCTGGCAGAACCAAGGGCCGCTGGGCAGCGCCTGCCAGTACAACGACGACTGCCAGCCTCCGCTGGGTTGCATCGCGGGCACGTGCTCGACGCTCGCCGGTACGGGCACCTCGTGCAACCGCGACCAGGACTGCGCGCCGCCGCTCGTCTGCATCCTCGACAAGTGCCGGCCCATTGGCAACATCGGCGACCCGTGCAACACGTTCGCCGACTGCAACGCGCCGTTCGCCTGCGAGAAGGCAAAGTGCGCGCAGTGCACCATCACGGGAGCGAGCTCCATCTTCGGTACCCCCTGCTGCGACGACGGCAACTGCACGGGCGGCCTGTACTGCATCATGGGCATGTGCCGGCCGCTCGGCCAGGCCGGGGACGCGTGCGCGGCCAACATGGACTGCGACTCGGAGTGGTGCCAGAACGGCAAGTGCCAGCCATGACACCGGCAGACCGACTCATCTTCGCGATGGACGTGGACGGCGCGGACAGGGCCAGGACGCTCGCCGACGCTCTCGCGGGACGCGTGGGCATCTTCAAGGTGGGCCTCGAGCTCTTCGTCCGCTCGTCGCTCGAGGGCGTGGACATCGTGGGTGAGCTGAGCTCGAGGGCGGACGTGTTCCTGGACCTGAAGCTGCACGACATCCCGGTCACGGTGAGACGCGCCATGAAGGTCGCCGCGGGCAAGAAAGGGATCCGGTTCGTCACCGTGCACACCGGCGAGGGCCCGGAGGCCCTGCGCACGTACGTCGAGGAGGCTGCGCCCGCCGGCGCGCTCGGCGTCACGGTGCTCACGAGCGTCTCGCCGGACGACATGCCGGGGCTGGGCTACGCGGTGAGCCTCGAGGAGATGGTCCTGAGGCGCGCCCGGTGGGCCGCGCAGAGCGGGTGTGCGGGCGTCGTGTGCTCCGGCCACGAGGCGGCGCGGGTGCGCGAGGCCGTGGGCGACGACCTTCTCATCGTGACTCCCGGGATCCGGCCGGCGTGGCAGACCGACGCGCACGACCAGAAGCGGGTCATGACACCGCAGAAGGCCATCCGCGCCGGCGCGGACCACCTCGTGGTAGGCCGGCCCATCCGGGATGCGAAGAACCCCGCCGAGGCGGCGCAGCGCATCGTGGACGAGATCGCGAAAGCCGTGGGCTGACAAAAGAGCTGCCCTTCGACAGGCTCAGGGCAGCGGAAACCAGGGCAGCGGAAACCAGGGCAGCGGCCAAAACAAGTGTCAGGTGTAGGGGTCTGACGCCTCAGTCGAGCATCTTCTCGAGCTCGGACATGTTGGGAAGCTCGGACAGGTTGGGCATGAGCACGATCTCGATGCGGCGGTTCTCGGCCTTGGCCGCCTCGTCCGAGTTGTCCGTCTCCGGCTGGTACTCGGAGTAGCCCGCCGCGCTCAGCGCCGTGGCCGGCACGTCCTGGTCCTGCATGAACGAGACGACGCTCACGGCCCGGGCCGTGCTCAACTCCCAGTTGTTCTTGAACTTGCCGCCCTTGATGGGCACGTTGTCCGTGTGGCCCGCCACCTGGAACTCGCGCTCGACGATGTTGGCGAGCACCGAGGCCACCTCGGCGAGCGTCTCCTTGCCGGCCTTGGAGAGCTTGGCGCTGCCCGATGAGAAGAGGATGGCGGACGGGAGCTCGAGCATCATCTTGCCGTTCTTGATCTTGACCTTGAGCTTGCCCGCGTCGATGAGTGCCTTGAACTGCGCGATCATGTTCTCGAACGTCTCGAGCCGCTTCTTGGCCGCCATCTCGGCTTCCTCGAGCTTCTTGACGAGCGTCTCGAGGTCGAACTTCTCGCCCTGGAGGCTGGAGATGGCGTCCTTGAGCTTCTCGTTCTCCAGCTCGAGCTCGGCGATGCGCGCCTCGTCCTTGGCCTTGAGATCCGCGAGCTGGGCCTTGAGGTCGTCGAGCTCATTGAGCTTGGATTCCCACTCGTCCTTGGACGGGCCGCAGGCAGCCAGGAACGCGACCGCACACGCCGCCAGAACAATCCTCTTCATGTCAAACCTCCCACTTGGTTCGAGCGTACGGCCCGAACCTATCGCGCCCGTCCTACCGAGTCAATGCACCCGGCGCATTGATCCGCGGGGCCGGTTGAGGCCATAGTGTCCCGGTCCGCGAGGAGCAAGCACATGGCAGGAAAGCCCTTGAGAATCGCCACATTCAACGTCAACTCGGTGCGCGCCCGCCTGCCGATCGTGACCGCGTGGATGCGCGAGCACCGGCCAGACGTGCTGTGCCTGCAGGAGACCAAGGTCGTGGACGAGCAGTTCCCCCGCGAGCCGTTCGAGGAGCTGGGCTACCACCTTGCCGTCCACGGTCAGAAGGCCTACAACGGCGTCGCGATCGCGAGCGTGGAGAAGCCGAGGGAGGTCACGCGCGGCCTGCCCGGATCCATTGCAGGCGAGGCGCGGTTCATGACCGCGCGCATCCGCTCCGTCACGATCGTCAACACGTACGTGCCCCAGGGCCAGGACGTGGACTCGAAGAAGTACGCCTACAAGCTCGACTGGCTCGAGAGGCTCCATGCCTGGTTCGAGGAGGCGATCCGGCCGCGGCTCAGGATCTGCTGGTGCGGGGACATCAACATCGTCCCCACCGAGATCGACATTCACGATCCGAAGCGCAACGAGGGCCACGTGTGCTTCAACCCGGAGGTGCGCGGGGCCTTCGGCCGCATCCTCGACACGGGGCTCGTCGACGTGTTCCGCAAGCACCATCCCGAGCCGGGCCACTACACCTACTTCGACTACAGGGTGCGAGCTGCCACGAGCCGCGGCATCGGCTGGCGCGTGGACCACCTGTGCGCCACGAAGGCGCTTGCCGCCAGGTCCGCAGACGCGTGGATCGATCTCGCGCCCCGCAACGCCGAGAGGCCCTCGGACCACACGCCTCTCGTCGTCGACTTCGAGCTCTGAGGGCCTGTTACGAGGCAAGCCTCAGGGCGCGCTCGGGGCACTGCTTGACGCAGGCGCCGCAGGAGAAGCAGTCTCCACGCCTGGCGAGGCGTGTCTTCCTGACCACCGGGTCGCGGCCGAACACGCCGATGGGGCAGACGCCGTTGCAGGTGAAGCAGCCCGTGCAGGCCTCCCTGTCCAGGGTCACCCTGCCGATGGCCTTCTCCTTCATGAACGAGCCCATGCTCTTGACGCCCATCCTGTGCAACGCCTCCTCGGCGTCGCTCGGCACGGGCCCGGCCGTGCCTCCGAGATCCATCCCGATCATCGCGGTCAGGAGCGCGGCGCCCACGATCCAGGGCCAGTAGAAGAACGGATCGTCGTGCACGATCCGGCCCGCACCCACGTACCCGGCAACGAGCACGAGCGTGACGATGAAGGCCTTGGTCCACCCCCTCCTGCCGGGAACCCACGGAAACAGGACGTAGACGCCCAGCGCCGTGCCCCAGAACAGGACCGAGAAATGGAACAGGTGCTCGGGCCAGAAGATCGCGAAGGCGGCGGCCACGGGAGCCCACCACACGAAGTTCATGCTGACGAGCATGTCCATCCTGTGGCCGATGCCGAAGTCCTTCCTCTGCATCCCCTCGAGCTTCTTCATCCCGGCGTCCAGGTAGGCGCGGATGTCCGACGCCTCAGCAGGCCCGAACCGCGCCCTGAACCCGGTCTTGTCACGGATGTTCTTCACGTCCATGCCCGGTGCGCAGAGCGCCGGGAGGATGAGCCTGCGGTGCCTCACCTTCTCGGACAACCTGGACGTCTTGACCGCACTGATGACCTGGTGGTCCGTGAACTCGCCTCCACACGCGGCGCACCAGACGTTGATGCCCGAGCTCTGCGCCACGAGCACCCACACGTCGAGGCCCTCGAGCTCGCGCACGAGCCGCGCCACGCTCAGCGTGTAGTTGCAGGAGACGAGAACCGGGCTGTTCTCGTCCGGATGTCCAACGGCCCTCAGGCCCGTCTCGGCCCGGTGCGGGAACCAGCGCATGAAGTGGCCCATGAGGAACGTGGTCAGCGCACTCATTGATCCGCCTTCCTCGCCGCCAGGACGACGAGACTGCCCATCGAGCGTCTCTGCACTTCCTCGATCTCGAAGCCCGCCTCCCGAACCTTCTCCTCGAGCCCCTCGACGGCTCTCGTGCTCGTCTGCGTCAGGGAGAACGTGACGAGCGCGAGCGGGAGCCTCACGAGGTGGTACAGGGCCCTGCGAGCCGCGCCAGAGGGTTTTGTCTCATCCACGATGACGAGGCGGCCGCCGGGAGCGAGGAGCGACTCCACCTGCGCGAGCGCGTAGCGCTGCTCGTCTCCGGAGAGCTCGCTGAAGACGAGCGAGGCGGTCACGACATCGAACGTCCGGCCCGCGAGCGCCGCGTCCATCTCGGCCACGCCCGCCTCGACGAGCGTCACGCGGTCGCCGGCAGGGCTCGCGCTCCTCTTCCTCTCGGCCTCGGCGAGCATGGGCGCCGAGACGTCGATCC
This sequence comes from Deltaproteobacteria bacterium, assembly GCA_019310245.1. GTDB lineage: Bacteria > Myxococcota_A > Polyangia > DRWM01 > DRWM01 > JAFDER01. Next base: position 426 of record JAFDER010000095.1, on the reverse strand, counting down.
CCGTGACCTCCGCGCCCCGGGCCGCGGCCATGAAGGCGAGCGTGCCCGTGCCCGCACCGATGTCGAGCAGCCGGGTGCCATCTCTCACGTACCGCTCCACGATCTCGCGCTTGACGCGGTCGGCCTGGCCGAGGCTGAGCCATGCGATCCCGGCGTCGTAGCGCCTGGGCCTCGACTCGAGGATCTTCATGTACACGTAGCTCAGCACGGCATCCCGATCCTACACCCTATGCGCACGAGACGAACAGGATTCAAAGGGATGGACGGCCGGCCGGGATCAGGGGGCACCTCCGTCGGCCGGGTGGACGTGTCACTTTGACATGAAAGGCACGAATCTGGTGCCACACTGGCAGCGTACCGAATTCTCATGCCAGAAATCAGCGCTGGACACCCCCGATCCTCCCCCTCGCGGGCCGGTACGGATCG
>JAFDER010000094.1 GCA_019310245.1 Deltaproteobacteria bacterium | reverse complement strand
TGCTGGGCGTTCGGGCTTGTGGATCCCGGGTCGATCGGCTTATCTCTTGGCATGTCCGCCCAGGAGCCAAGGGCCGAGTACGAGGCGCGGCTCGCCTCCCGCTCGGCCTCGCACGCCCTTCTCGGGCGGCGCGACCGGGTCGTGTCCGGCCTCAGGCTCCTGGTCTTCGGCCTGCTCGTCGCGTGCGGGATCGCGGCCTGGACGTTCGACTGGCTCTCGTACGGCTGGCTCGCCCTGCCCGCCGCGCTCTTCGTGGGCCTCGTGCTCTACCACGAGCGGGTGATCCGCGGCCGGGAGCTGGCCCGCAGGGCCGTCGCGTACTACACCCGCGCGCTGGCCCGTCTTGACGGCGAGTGGCAGGGTCGGGGCAGCCAGCGGACCGACTTCGTGTCCGATGACCACCCGTATGCCGCGGACCTCGATCTGTTCGGCCACGGGTCTGTCTTCGATCTTCTCAGCACGGCCTCCACGGCCGAGGGCGAGGAGACGCTCGCGGGCTGGCTCGCATCTCCGGCACCCATCGACGAGATCCGCGCCAGGCATCCGGCCGTCGACGAGCTCAGGCTCATGCTCGACCTGCGCGAGGAGCTGGCGCTCGTGGGCGCCGACGTGCCCGACTCCGCCTCGGGGTCGCTCACGAGCTGGGCCTCGTCGCCCCGCGTCATCGGTCCGTCCGTGCGCGTCCTGGCCTGGGCCCTCGCGCTCGCGGGGCTCGGATCCCTGGCGGCGTGGATCCTCACGCCCGTGGGTCCTCTGCCCCTCGTCGTGTGCCTGGTCGCGAGCATCGTCGTGCACCAGCTTCTCGCACGCCGCATCAAGCGCGTGGTTGCGAGCCTCGAGAGGCCCGGACGGGAGCTGCGCGTGCTGGCCGGCGTGCTCGAGAGGCTCGAGGGCGAGAGCTTCACCGCGCCGCGCCTCCGGGAGCTGAGGGACATGCTCACGGCAGAGGGCCGCCGGGCCTCGCGCGCGATCCGCAAGCTCGAGAGTCTGCAGTCGCGGCTCGACGCGCGGCGCAACGCCTTCTTCGCCCCTCTGGCCTACCTCGTCATGTGGACGGTGCACGTGGTGTGCGACATCGAGGCCTGGCGCGCCTCTGCGGGCTCGCGCATTCCCGCCTGGCTCTCGGCGGTGGGCGAGATCGAGGCCCTGAGCTCGCTCGCCTGCTACGCCTACGAGCACCCGGCGGATCCGTTCCCCGCTCTCGAGCCGGAGGGGCCGCTCCTCGAGGCCGACGGCCTCGGCCATCCCCTCATCGCCGAGGCCGAGTGCGTGCGCAACTCCGTGCACCTCTCGGCCGAGGTTCCCGCCTGGGTCGTGAGCGGCTCGAACATGTCCGGCAAGTCCACGCTCCTGCGCACGCTCGGCGTGAACGCCGTGCTGGCCCAGGCCGGCGCTCCGGTCCGCGCCGTCAGCCTCAGGCTCGGTCCCTGCGCCATAGGCGCAACGATCAGGATCCAGGACTCGCTCCACGGCCGCACCTCTCGCTTCTACACGGAGATCAAGAGGCTCAAGCAGATCCGTGATCTGGCGGACGGCGACAGGCCGCTGCTGTACCTGCTCGACGAGATCTTCCACGGCACCAACTCCCACGACCGCCAGGTGGGCGCGGCGGCGCTCTTGCGCGAGTTCATCGGGGCGGGCGCGATGGGGCTGATGGTCACGCACGACCTGGCCATCGCCGAGGCCGCGGAGGGTTTCGAGGGCCGCGTGCGCAACGTGCACTTCGTCGACAGGCTCGAGGGCGGCAAGCTGAGCTTCGACTACACCCTGCGCGATGGCATCGTGCAGCGCTCGAACGCCATCGAGCTCATGCGCGCCGTCGGGCTCGACGTCTAGTTCCTTGACCCGCCCTCCGCCTCGAACTAACCTTTGAGAGTTGCAAGGGGTTACAGCATGATTGAAACGCGGTTTGGATCGATCCTGGCCGTCCTCGTCGCCTCGCTTCTGCTCTCGGACTGCGGGGCGGGCAACGATCCTCCCTTCAACCAGGACGCGACGGGCTCCGACACCACGGGCTCGGACACGATTCACGACGTGGCCGCCGACGACTCCACGACCCCGGCCGACGTGGTGCACGAGTACGGCGATCCGGGCTGGGAGGAGGTGTGCGGCGAGGAGGACCTGCCCCTCGAGTACGAGGTGAACTCGGACGTGCTCATCGTGCTCGACCGCTCCGGATCGATGATGTTGATGCTCAACAACCTCAAGACCGCCGTGAACACGGTGGCGAGCGCATCGGAGGAGAAGATCTGGTTCGGGCTCATGCCCTTCCCCAACTCCGTGCCTCCCGGAGACTGCGCGCTCATCCGGCCGCTCACGGAGTGCAACGCGCCCACCACGCCCGCCGTCATGCTCGGCCCGCTCAAGGCGGCCGACATCGCGTCCACGCTCGTCGGCCTGACCATCTGCGGCTCCACGCCCACGTCCCAGACGCTGGTCAACGCGCACGCGTACCTCTCGTCCACGTCCACCGGCCACAGCCAGTACGTCCTGCTCGCCACGGACGGAGTTCCGAACTGCAACTCGTCGCTCGACCCGTCCACCTGCGAGTGCCTCGACACGGACACCGGCTGCGTCGGCCGTCCGGAGGCGTGCCTGGACGACGCCGCCACCTACGCGGCGCTCGACGCCCTGCTCGCCGACGGGATTCCCACCTACGTCCTGGGCATGGGAGCGTGGCTCGGAACGGACCGCGAGATCATGAACAACATGGCCGAGCACGGCGGCACGACGAGCTTCTACCCGGCCGAGACGCCCGCGGGCCTGCTCTCGGCCTTCGAGGCGATCATGGGCACGGTGGTGGTCTCGTGCCGCTTCGACATCCACCCCGGAGAAGAGGTCGATCCCACGAAGGTCAACTTCTACATCGATGGCGAGATCGTGCCGCGCGACACGTCCCACGCGGCGGGCTGGGACTACGTGGACGAGGACACCATCGAGTTCTACGGCGTGTGGTGCGACCGGATCATGTCCGGCGGCATCTCCGGCGTGACGGCCACGTTCGGCTGCCCCACCCTCCTCATCTAGACCCTGGTTTGTGGATCAGGGGCCCCTGCACTAAGATCAGCCCTCGCTCATGACGGACAGGATCCACATCCGCACCTTCGGGTGCCAGATGAACGTTCACGACTCGGAGCGGATGCTCCGGCTCATGCAGGATGAGGGCTGGGTCGAGACGTCCGATCCCGGGGCAGCGGATCTCATCGTGGTCAACACCTGCTCGGTGAGGGAGAAGGCCTACCATAAGGTGCGCTCGGCCGTGGGACGGTTCCAGCCGCTCAAGGACGGCCCGCGGCCTCCGGTGATCGCCGTCGCCGGGTGCGTGGCGCGCCAGGAGGGCGAGCGGTGGCTCGAGCACTGCCCCCACGTGGACATCGTCCTCGGCCCTGACGCCGTCTCCCGTCTGCCTGCGCGCGTGCAGCAGATCCGCGACGGCTCGCCGCCCATCGTGGACGTGGAGTTCGACGAGGGGCGTCCCGGCGACTTCCTCTGCCTGCCGGGCTCGAGGCAGGCCGGCCCCACTGCCTACCTGACGGTCATGAAGGGCTGCTCGCACAGGTGCACGTTCTGCATCGTGCCCCGGGTGCGCGGCTCCATGCGGCACCGTCCCGCGCAGGACATCCTGGACGAGGCCCGGCAGCTCGTGGACGGGGGCGTGCGCGAGGTGACCCTCCTGGGCCAGACCGTGAACGCCTGGACCTCGGACGGGCGCGATTTCGCCTGGCTCCTCGGCCGTCTCGACGGCGTCGAGGGTCTGGAGCGCATCCGGTACACGAGCCCCCATCCCATCTACCTGACGGACGGGCTCGTCCGGGCCCACGCCACCCTGCAGAGCCTGTGCGAGCACGTGCACCTGCCCGTGCAGTCCGGTTCGGACAGGGTCCTGAAGCGGATGGGCCGGCGTCACGACCGCGAGAGCTACGTCTCACGCGTGAGGGCCCTTCTCGACATCCCGGGCTTCACCCTCTCCACGGACCTCATCGTCGGGTTCCCGGGCGAGAGCGAGGAGAACTTCCAGGCGACCCTGGACCTGGTCGAGCAGGTGGGATTCGACACGTTCTTCTCGTTCAAGTACTCGCCCCGACCGGGGACTCCGGCGACGAGATGGCCCGATGACGTGCCGGCCGAGGTCAAGCAGGAGAGGCTCGAGCGCCTGCACCGGCTCGGGCAGACCCTCACGCAGAAACGCTTCTCCTCTGATCTCGGCCGCCGCGTCGAGGTCCTGGTCGAGGGTCCCAGCCGCTCGGGAGAGGGCCAGCTCACGGGCCGCACGCGCACGAACCGCATCGTCAACTTCACCGCCCCGGGCCCGGACCCCTGCGGCAGGCTCGTCGACGTGGAGGTCACGCGGGTCATGCCCCACTGCCTGGTGGGCAACGCGTGAGCGCACGGAAGCATCTGCTCAGGCTGCTGCCAGCGCTGCTGTGGCTCGGTGTCATGCTCACCCTCTCCTCCGTGTCGCTCAAGGGCCTGGCCCTCGAGGGCCTGGACAAGCTGGCACACATGGCCGAGTACCTCGTCCTGTCCGTGCTCGTCGTGGCCGGCCTGCACCAGGGCGGTGTGAGACGGCTTTTTTTGCGTGTGCTGGCGGCGGTGCCTATAATGGCGCTCGTGGCTGCAGCCGACGAGCTGCACCAGGTGTGGATCCCGGGGCGGGGCGCCGACGTCCTCGACTTCGCGGCGGACGCGGCCGGGATCGTCCTCGGTGCGGGTCTCGTGCTCGCGATCGTCTGGTGGCGCGGCCGCGGAGGGGATGGATGACGCAAGAGGCGAGCGAGAGCGTCCTCAGGATTGAAGGCCTCAGGGTCGTCATCAAGCGGGGCCGCCGCAAGAACGCCGTGGTCGACGGCGTGGACCTGAGCATCGGGCGGGGCGAGGTGCTCGGCCTGGTGGGCGAGTCGGGCTGCGGCAAGACCATGACCGCGCTCTCGATCCTCAGGCTGGTCCCCGACCCGCCGATGGAGATCTCCTCCGGACGGATCCTGTTCGGCGGGCGCGACCTGCTCAAGCTCTCGGCCTCGGGCATCCGCAAGGTGCGCGGCCGCGAGATCTCGATGATCTTCCAGGAGCCCATGAGCGCGCTCAACCCCGTGCACACGTGCGGCCGGCAGGTCATGGAGGTCTTCCAGGTGCACAAGGGCCTGAGCCGCCACCACGCCAGGACGCGCACCATCGAGCTGTTCGAGATGGTGGGCATCCCCGCCGCCTCGACCCGCATCAACGCCTACCCGCACGAGCTGTCCGGCGGCATGCTCCAGCGCGTCATGGTGGCCATGGCCATCGTCTGCCGGCCCCCGCTCATCATCGCGGACGAGCCCACAACGGCCCTCGACGTCACGATCCAGGCCCAGGTGCTCGAGCTTCTCGTCAAGCTGCGCTCGGACTTCGGCACGTCGCTCCTGTTCATCACGCACGACCTGGGCATCGTGGCCCAGCTCGCCAACCGCATCTCCATCATGTACGCCGGCCAGATCGTCGAGGAGGGGCCCGTCACGGAGATCTTCTCCACGCCCGTGCATCCCTACACGCTGGGCCTCCTCGACTCGGTCCCCCGCCTCGACGAGATCGCCGAGGGTCAGAGCAGGCTGCGCGCCATCGGCGGCGTGGCCCCCGAGCCCGGCGCGCTCACGACCGGCTGCCGCTTCGCGGACCGGTGCGAGTTCGTGTTCGAGCGCTGCCGCAGCGAGGTGCCGGAGCTGTTCACCTACGGCGAGGGCCGCCGCACGCGCTGCTTCCTCGTGGACGAGGCGGCCACGATGCGCATCTCCCAGGAGGCGCCATGAAGCGCGTGGCCCACCCCGGACTCGTCTCGGTCGAGGACCTGTACGTGCACTTTCCCCTGCACTCGGCCTTCATGAAGCGCTCCCGCGACGTGGTGCGCGCGGTGGACGGCGTCTCCCTCGGCATCGAGCCCGGCGAGACCCTCGGGCTCGTGGGCGAGTCGGGCTGCGGGAAGACCACCCTGGGCTGGTCCGTGCTCAAGCTCGTGCGCCCCACCGCGGGCCGCGTGCTCTTCGACGGCACTGACCTGTCGCAGCTTACTGGCCGGCCCCTGCGCCGCTTCCGCCGCCACATGCAGCTCATCTTCCAGGATCCCTACGGGTCTCTCAATCCCCGCATGACCGTCTACAACATCGTGGGCGAGGCGATGCGGGTGCACGGGATCGTCAAGTCCCGCAAGGCCCAGCGCGAGCGCGTCGCGTCCCTGCTCGAGACGGTGGGCCTGCGCTCGGACTTCATCTACCGCTACCCCCATGAGCTGTCCGGTGGTCAGCGCCAGCGCATCGGCATCGCACGCGCTCTGGCCCTCGAGCCGCGCTTCCTCGTTGCCGACGAGCCGCTCTCGGCGCTCGACGTCTCGATCCAGGCCCAGATCGTCAACCTCATGAAGGACCTGCAGGAGAAGCTCAAGATCTCCATGCTCTTCATCACGCACGATCTCAAGATGGTGAAGTTCCTCTCGCACACCATCGCGGTCATGTACCTGGGCCGCATCGTGGAGAAGGCGCCGGCGGACGAGCTCTTCCTCCATCCCCTGCACCCGTACACGCGCGCGCTCATGGAGGCCATCCCGGTGCCCGATCCGCTCTCCAAGTGGCAGCCCACGCCGCTCAAGGGCGAGATCCCCTCCCCCATCCATCCGCCCACGGGCTGCAACTTCCGCACCCGGTGCCCCCACGTGTTCGAGCTGTGCGAGCGTGCCGACCCGCACCTGCTCGAGGCCAAGGCCGGCCACCTCGTGGCCTGCCACCTCGTCAAGGAGCCCGAAGAGCCCACTTCGTGACCTTTGCCATCCTTGACCACTCCAGATCTCGGTCGTACGATCATGCGTGACATACTCAATGGAGCCACAATGAACAGGATCATCGTCAGTGTTATCGTCATTTCTTTCGTCTCGTGCGCCAACAGCGAGGAGTGCCCCGTGGGCACGTTCAACTGCATGGGCATCTGCGCGGACATGCTGAACGACCCCTCGAACTGCGGGGCCTGCGGCGCGACCTGCGCCCAGGGCCACGTCTGCTCGAACGGCGTGTGCGTCCTGTCGTGCCAGGAGGGATCCGCCGAATGCGCGGGCACCTGCCGGGACCTCATGACCGACCAGTACAACTGCGGCTCGTGCGGCCTGACCTGCGCCGCGGGCTACGTGTGCCTGGACGGCTCCTGCGCGCCGGACTGCCCGGATGGCTACTCGGCCTGCTCGGGGGTGTGCAAGAACCTCACGAACGACCCCTCGAACTGCGGCGAGTGCGCCAATGTCTGCGCGGCCGGCGAGGTGTGCATGACGGGCAGCTGCTCGTTCACCTGCCCCTCGCCCTACGTCGACTGCTCGGGCTCGTGCGCGGATCTCGACACGGATCACCTCAACTGCGGATCCTGCGGCGACGCCTGCCTCTCCGGCCAGATCTGCGAGGCGGGCGCGTGCGCGAACTCGTGCATCGCGGGCCTGACGCTGTGCTCGGGCGCGTGCCGGGACCTCCAGCGCGACCCCGAGAACTGCGGCTCGTGCGCCTCGAGCTGCGCCACGGGCGAGAACTGCTACGCCGGCGCGTGCATCGCCTCCTGCCCGGGAGGCTTCACGGACTGCTCGGGCACGTGCCGCGACCTCGATTCGGACAGGCTCAACTGCGGGGCGTGCGACGACCCGTGCGACGACGGGCTGGTGTGCGAGTCGGGCGCGTGCGTCGCCCGGTGCGTCTCGCCCTTCGTCAGCTGCTCGGGCGTGTGCTCGGACACGAGCATGGACCCCGAGAACTGCGGCTCGTGCGGCAGCCCCTGCGCGGTCGCCGAGGCATGCGTCGACGGCTCCTGCGCGCCCTTCGTGGGCAACGTGGGGACCGTCCGGGAGACGGGGGGCACCTGGATCCCCATCATCTACCAGCTGTGCGGCAGCGGCTCGCCGGGGTCCTGCAATGCGGCCACCGCGAAGGCGTCCTGCACCGGGATCGGAGGAAAGGTGGTGAGCCACGCGAGCGACGGCACCACCGAGGTCCACTCCCTGGGCGCCACGGTCTCCTGCCAGTGGAGCGCCTCATACTTCACCGCCGCGGTGACCATGCCCTCGGGCTCGTGCCTGGTGGGCATCGCCAACCTCGAGTGGACGTCGTGCTGCGGCACATCGAGCTGGCACGGCAACACGCTGGACTTCGGCACGGCCGGTGCGATCTTCGGCTACGTCAACACCGGCAACACCGGATACGTCTCCACCTACCCGAACGTCGACGGCACGCACTGGGGCTGCCTGAGCGAATCGACGGCCGCGACGAACCGCTCGGGCTGCACCATGCAGTACGTCGCCTGCACCATGTGATCAACCGTCAGCGGGGGATGGGTCAAGCGCCGGTGATCGTCTGGGCTGGAGGGCGAGCGCGCCGATCTGCTCGGCGGCGAGCGCGGTGAAGAGGGAGAACAGGCTATAGCCGACGGGAAGCCAGGCGGGCATGCCCAGGATCTCGGGCTGCACGTAGACCCAGGCGCCCGCGGTGATGGGCAGGGACTCGCAGAGCGGGCCGATGAGGCCGCCGGCCAGGAAGATGACCGCGGCCTCGAGGCGGCGGACCAGGAGCAGGACGAGGGCGCAGAGAGGAAGGACCGCGGCCAGGGTGAGGGGCGTGGAGTGGCCGAGCCAGGCAAAGAGGAAGACCTCGATCGCCAGCCCCAGGAGAATCAGCGTCAGGTGCAGGGGCTGGCAGACCGAGCGGGGTGCGCGGCCGAGCACGGAGCGCACGACGATCCACAGGGCCGCGGGGAAGCAGCTCCAGAGCGGGAAGATCCAGGCGGGCACGAGGGGCAGGCCGCCCGTCTCGCCGTAGGTCCAGAGGCCGGAGAGGATGCAGGAGATCTCCGTGAGCGGGCCGAGCACGAGGCCGGTGGCGGCAAAGGCCAGGGCACGGCGGGGATCGCCGAGCCTGAGGCCGAGGACGAGGGGGGGCAGCGTGAACGCGAGCGCGAGCAGCCAGGGGGTTGTCCACATCGACGCCACGGCCACGTTGACGTAGGCGACGAGCAGCGTGATGAGCCCGAGGTCGGCGATGCGTCGCAGGGCGGTCCTCCTACGTTCCAACGTAGCACTTGAAGATGGCCGAGGCGAGGAGCACCTGGCCGAGCACGACTGCGAAGAAGCCCAGGGCGCCCACGTAGGCCCAGGGCATGACGCTCAGCCTGTCCCGGTGGTCGAGGTGTACGTGCAGCTCGAAGGGCTTCCAGATCCAGCCCTTCGCGAGCTTGCTGCGCCGCTTGAGGACCCGGTAGAGCAGGACATGGTAGACGAATCCCGTTGGCACGCCCACGACCATGCCGGCGGCGACCAGGACGATGCCCCAGTAGAACAGGGTCTCCCAGGCGACGAGCAGGAGAGCGGCCAGGCCCACGAGGGCGGCGATCAGCACGGCCACGATGAGCAGCTCCCGCATGGCGGCCAGGATACACGGCCTGTTCTGGTCTGTCAGGACGTGGTCCTGGATTCCAGCTCTTTGATTTTGCTTGCTTCCGGCCGGTCCAGGCGTATGCTTGGCTTCGAGGAAAGGGCGGAAGGAGACAGATGATGGCGAGATACGTGGTCTTCTACGCCGTGTGCCTGGCCCTGGTGGGGCTCGCGTCCTGCTTCGACGCGGGCGACGAGTTCTGCGTGGCCAACAACTGCATCTGCCCCGAGGGGGGCGACTGCTCCGTCACCTGCTCGGACGGCTCGTGGTGCAACATGGAGTGCCAGGCGGGCGCGGTATGCGACACGGTGTGCGGCACGGTGCTCAACTGCAACACCGAGTGCCACGACGGCAGCAGCTGCGAGACAGACTGCGACGGCGCGACGCGATGCAACCTGGGCTGCGAGAACGAGACGCAGTGCGTGTTGCAGTGCCGCAGCGCCGACGAGTGCCTGACCGACTGCCCGGGCGCCACGAGCTGCGAGGTCGACTGCATGGACGCCAGGGTGTGCCAGGTCCAGTGCCCTGTCACGGGCTGCATCGTGCGCAACTGCACCCTGGGCGACGGCTGCCTCGTGGCCTGCGGGGTGGACGGGCCGGCGGGCACTCAGTCCGGCGCTGACGTGGTCTGCGAGTAGGTCTCGGCCTACCTCGGCGGCGAGCCGCCGAATGAGTAGACGTACCCGTCCTGCAGGAGCGTCTTGGCAGGCGAGGGCGGGTCGCAGCCCTGGTTCGGGGGGACGTTCACGCAGGGGTTCGGGATCAGCTGCGTGAGCCTCAGCCCGCCCCAGACGATGAGGCGCATGCCCGTGAACGCGATGTTCGCGTGGCCGCGCGGC
>JAFDER010000093.1 GCA_019310245.1 Deltaproteobacteria bacterium | reverse complement strand
CGGAGAGATCACCGTGACCGGCGGCATCCAGGCCTGGGTGGTCCCGGCGAGCGCCACCCTGCGCATCGAGGTCTTCGGCGCACAGGGCCACAGCGCGGACACCGGGTACGACGGAGGCGGGGGCGCGAGGGTCCGCGGGGACTTCGACCTCACGGCCGGCGAGACCATCTACGTCCTCGTCGGACAGATAGGGACCGGCGACGGCTGCAGCGGGGGCGGCGGTGGAGGCACATTCGTCGTGGACTCCAGCGGAACGGCCCTCATCGTCGCCGGCGGCGGCAGCGGGACCAGGACGTCCGTGAGCCAGGACGGCTGCGACGGACGCATCACCGATTTCGCCGGGACCGCGTCCGGCTCCGGCATGACCCACACCTGCGCAGCAAAGACGACCGGCCTGACCATGGGAGGCATCGTGTCCTCGGCCTCCTGGGGCTCGGGAGGCGGCGGCTTCGCCGGCGGCGGCGCCGCGGACGGCTCATGGGGCTACGCATCGCAGTCCTACGCGGCCGGAGGCCAGGGCGGAGCAGGCGCGGCAGCGGGAGGCTTCGGATGCGGCGGGTCCGGAAACGGAAGCTGCGGCGGAGGCGGAGGCGGAGGCTACTCCGGCGGTGACGGAGGGCGCGTGGCCGGAGGAGGCGGATCCTACAACGGCGGCGCCAACCCGGATGCCGTGGCCGGCGCGAACACCGGCCACGGCTACGTCATCATCGACATCGCCCCCTGATATCGAGCAACCGAGGCAGCCTCCGCACGCACTGATCTGGTACCAAGGAGTTCAAGATGGGGTCCATCACGCGACATGCAGGAATCCTGGCCGCGCTGTTCCTCCTCGTCACGGCCTGCGGCGCGGACAACAGCCCGCCCTTCACCGACGGCACGACCGACACGGCCGTCGACCTGGACCCGGGAGACGTGGGCGACGATGGGACCTTGCCCGACGGCTCCACCGACGGCCCCGGCGACCCGCCCGCAAGGGACACCGACCACGACGGTCTGCCGGACGACGACGAGATCGCCCGGGGCACGGATCCCGCCCGTGAGGACACCGACGGGGACGGCATCGGGGACGGCGTGGAGGTCCTCGCGGGCACCGATCCCCTGGACCCCGACTCCACCATCCCGGACACCGACTACTACGTGGTGCTGCCCTACGAGGACCCCGTCCAGTGGCGCGACCTGGACTTCACCGCCAGGCTCGGCAAGGGCGACATCTTCTTCCTGGTCGACACGACGGGCTCCATGTTCACGTCCATCAACAACGTCCGGACCTCCCTCTCGACCGTCATCGTCCCGGCCGTGCACGGAGCGATCGCGGACGTGGTCATGGGGGTGGGGGACTACAGGGACTTCCCCAACGGCGTGTACGGCGACATGAGCGACTGGACCTACGCGCTGCGCCAGGCCATGACGCCGGACGCGGCCGCGGTGCAGACGGCTCTCAACGGTCTGAGGGCCGGAGGCGGGGCGGACGAGGCCGAGTCCATGCTCGAGGGCCTGTACTCGGCCGTGGTGGGCGACTGCGGCTCGACCGCCTTCGGATCGGCCTGCTTCCGCCGGGACAGCCACCCCATCATCGTGATCGTGACCGATGCACCCTCGCACAACGGCACGGATCCCCTGCACGACTACGACGGCTCTGTCTCGGCGCGCTCGTGGGATGAGACCATGACCGCCCTCAACGCCGAGAACGTCAAGATCGTGGGCGCGGCGGTGAAGATCCTGGCCGTGATCCCCGCCGCCAGCCGGCCGGACCTCGACGAGGCGGCCCGCGACACGGGCTCGTACTCGACCTCCGGTGCGACGACGGTCTACGGCGTCACGGGCGGCAACGTGACCACCGCCGTGGTCGACGGCATCGTGGACCTGGTGGCCGCGGAGACGCAGGACGTGACCGCCCGGAGCATCGACGACACCTCGGACGCGGTGGACGCCACCCTCTTCATCAAGGACATCCGCCCCACCTGGGCCAGCGAGGCCACGAGCTTCGACGGCACCACGTTCTACGGGGTCTCGGGAGGCACCACGGTCCGGTTCTCCATCGCCTTCCAGAACGACTTCCGGCCCCACGAGTACCACGTGCAGATCTACCGCGCCTACATCGAGGTCCACGACGTGCCGGGCATGACCCCGCTGGACACGCGCAACGTCTACATCGTGGTGCCCGCGATCGGCGGAACCCTCATCTGAGCGCTACTGCCACCCCGTCAGGACCGGCCACACGAGAAGAGCCAGCGCCATGATCACGAAGACGACCTGCAGGGGCAGGTTCCAGCGGGCCCACTTCTCGTAGGGGATCTTGGCAAGGCCCAGCGTGCCCACGGTGACGCCCGATGTGGGAATGATCATGTTGGTGAAGCCATCGCCGAACTGGTAGGCGAGCACGGCCGTCTGGCGGGTGATGCCGGAGAGGTCGGCGAGGGGCGCCATGAGCGGCATGGTCAGCGCAGCCTTCGTCGAGCCGGAGGGGATGAAGAGGTTGAGGCACATCTGGATGCCGTACATGACGTCGGCGGCGAGCATCGGCGGCATCCGCGAGGTGACGGAGGCCATGCCGAAAAGGATCGTGTCCATGATGTTGCCGTCCTCGAGCACGACGAGGATGCCTCCGGCGAAGCCCACGACGAGGGCCGCTCCGGCCATGTCCTTGACGCCCATGATGAACGACTGCGCGAGCTTGTTGGGTCCCTGGCCGGCCAGGATCCCGGAGACGACCCCCATGGCGAAGAAGAGGCCCCCGATCTCGGAGATGTACCATCCCCAGACGATGACGCCGTAGATCATGAGGCCGATGGTGACGAGCAGGGTCAGGAGGCAGGCCCCGTGCCTGGCCGTGAACGCGCTGTGCTCCTGCTGCTTCTCGAGGATCTCCTCGCGCCTCTTCCTGTCCAGCTCGTACATGGGGCTCTTCTTCGGGTCCCTCCTGATGCGCACGGCATAGACCATGACCCAGGCGATCGTGACGGACGTCACGATGAACCAGACGACGAGCCTGTAGCCGAGGCCGGACATGAGGGGAATGCCAGACAGGCCCTGGGCGATCTGCAGGGTGAAGGGGTTGACGAACGCCCCGGCGAAGCCCACTCCCGCGGCAAGGAACGTCATGCTCACCCCGACGATGGAGTCGTAGCCCATGGCGAGGGCCAGCGGCACGAAGATCAGGGCGAAGGGCATGGCCTCCTCGCACATGCCGAACGCCGCGCCGAAGAACGAGAAGAACAGCATGACGATGGGGATGACGAGAAGCTCCTTGCCCTTGAGCAGACGCACGAGCTGGTAGGTGCCCGCGGCGATGGCCCCCGTCTCGTTGAGGATGAAGAACGCCCCCCCGACGAGGAAGATGAAGACCACGATCTCGGCGAGCTTCAGGAAGCCCTTGAGCGGCGCCACGAAGACCTGGATGTGCTGGGGGTTCGAGTCCTCGTAGGCGAACGATCCCTGGATCACCACCTCCTTCTCGTGGCCTCCGACGGTCTCGGTGCGCCTCTCGAACTTCCCGCCCGGAAGGATCCACGTCAGGAGCGCGGCAAGGACGATCAGCGCGAAGACGATGACGAAGACGTCCGGGACCTTCTTGAGCACACTTCCCTCCTGATGCGGGATTATACCTGGACGGACCGGAAGAGAGAATCAGATGATGAGGTCCTCGCAGGCCACGTCGATGACGGTCATGGCGTCGGTCAGGCCGTCTGCGAGGGCACCGCCGCACAGGTCCCAGAAGATGCCCCGGTCCTCGGCGATGAAGAGATCAGCGACCTGCTTGAGCATCACTGCCTCGTCCGCGTTGCCGTAAGGTCCAGAGCAGTCCGAGGCGCCGCCGATGCCGAGGAAGACCACCTTCTTCGGATCTCCGCCCTTGACCGCCACGATCTTGTCGAAGATATCGGCAGCCGTGGCATCGGGGACGGGCGTCTCGTCCTCGTCCGTGATGGCGATGACGATGAGGAGCGCTCCGGAACGCACGAAGCCGAAGTTCGCTCCATCGGCATCGGTCCAGGGCGAGGAGAGCGCCTCGGCCGCCGCCGAGGCGGGCTGCTCGTCGTCGTTGTCTCCCGTGCACGAGCGATCCCCGTCCCAGATGTCGCCCACGCACTGGAACTCGCCCTCGAGATCCGAGGAGTCGGACTCCATCCACACCTCTGCGGACTCGAAGTCGCACTCGCCGCTCTCGCCCCGGGTGTGGAAGCTCGCGGGATCGGGGCAGGCGTCGATCACGGCCGCCCGGAAGGGATCTCCACCGGCCCCGCCGCTCACGGTGAGCAGGGCGTCTGCGAGAGCGGGCCACACGTTGTCCCGGAAGTCGCGGATCTCCTCCTGCATGGACCCGGAGTTGTCCACGGCGAACACGAGATCGATGGTGCACAGCCTCTCGTCGCCGTCCGTGGGCAGGTCGCCGGGAGAGTCCGCCGACGTGTCTCCCGCACCGTCCGACGGCCCCGCGTCGCCTCCATCGCCGCTGCCGTCGCCCGGCTCACCGCTCACGCTGCCGCAGGCAAAGAGGACCGCGGCCAGGAATCCTGCAACGTGTCTATTTCTCATGGGTTGCTGCTCCCTCCACTGCTCGGCTTCTCCCATAGTATCCGGTGAATCCGACCTCGATTCAACTCTCCACCCGTGATATACAAGGTCCCCGATGAGCTACATATCGTTCGTCGGCTGGCGCTACCTCAGGTCGAGGAAGTCCAGCTCCATCGCCCAGATCACGGCCATCGCCGTGCTCGGAGTGGCGATCGGCGTGGCCACCCTGCTCGTCATCGTGGCCATCTCGTCGGGGTTCCTGAGCACATTCCGCGACAAGGTCCTGGGCGTGAACGCCCACGTCATCGTCCTCAAGTCCAGCGCCTCCTTTCCCGAGTACAAGGAGGTCATGCGCATGGCCGAGTCCATGGACGAGGTGAAGGCGGCCGCGCCGTTCATCATCAACGAGATGATGATCGTCAATGGCAGCGCAATCTCCGGCATCCTGCTCAAGGGCGTGGACCCGCATCTCATCACGCGCGTGCTCGAGCTGCCCAGGTACTTCGTCGAGGGCGGGCTGGAGGGCCTGAGGCTGCCGGACGCGGAACCCGCGCGGGCCCGCGACCTGGGCACCCTGCCGGCACCGACGATCGAGGATGACGACGGGACGGACACGGGCAACATCGTCGACGACGTTCTGGACGAGGACGAGGAGGAGGACGGGGAGGAGGCGTTCGACGAGATCCTGAAGAAAGAGGAGGCGGAGCCGGCCAGGCAGGAGGGTCCTCTGCCGGGCATCGTGATCGGACAGAGCCTGGCCGAGAACCTGGGGGCCTCCATGGGCGACGTGGTGCGCATCGTCTCCCCGGTGGCCGGCCTGGACACCTCGTTCTGGGCGCCCGGGGTCGATGCATCGAGGTCGCTCGACTTCGAGGTCAAGGGCATCTTCTACTCGGGATTCGACGAGTACGACTCGAGGCTCGTGTACGTGGACCTCTACGAGGCCCAGAAGTTCTACAGGCACGGCGACTCGGTCACCGGCGTCGAGATGAGGGTCCACGACATCGATACGGCCCGCGACGTGGCCATCGACCTGGAGCGGAGACTGGGAGGCGGGCTCTACAGGACCATCGACTGGGAGGAGCTCAACCACAACCTGTTCACGGCGCTCAAGGTGCAGAAGCTGGCGCTGACGGTCGTGCTGCTCCTCAGCGTGCTCATGGCCGCGCTCAACATCATCTCCACGCTCATCATGCTGGTGCTCGACAAGCGCAAGGAGATCTCCATCCTCAAGTCCATAGGCGCAAGCCGGATGGGCGTGATGGGCATCTTCATGCTCACGGGCACCGTGATCGGCCTGTCGGGTCTGGCGCTCGGCATGGGAATGGGCTACGGGGTCTGCCACCTGCTCATCGCCTACGGCTGGCCGCTGGATCCCCAGGTCTACCTCATCGACAAGCTGCCCCTGGAGATCAACTGGCTCGACTACGTCATGACGGCCGTGGTGACCATGGTCATCTGCACGCTGTTCACGATCGTGCCCTCCTTGCACGCGTCATTCTACAGACCCGTGGATGGACTGAAGCATGAGTGACGACGGAGCGAGGCGGTTCGAGATCGTCATCGGCAAGGGCGGCGTGGGCCGCACCACGGTGGCGGCCTCCATCGCGCTCGCCTCCTCCCGGGCCGGACTCGGAACCCTCCTGGCCACCACGGGATCGAAGGAGCGCGTCTCGCACATGATCGGCCCGCCTCCCGTTGGCCTCGTCAACACGACGATCTCGTCGACCCTCGACGCGGTTGCCCTCGAGCCCTGGGCCTGCATCGAGGAGTACACCCTCATGATGCTCAGGCTCAGATCCCTCCAGCGCATCGTGTTCGGAAACCGGTTCATGAAGAATTTCGTGACGGGCATCCCGGGCATCTACGAGTGGGCCATCCTGGGCAAGGCCACGTACCACGTGATGGAGAAGAAGCGGCGCAGGCCCGTGTACGACAGGATCGTGCTCGATGCGCCGGCGACGGGACACGGTCTGGCCCTCCTGCGCGTGCCGCTGCTCATCCGTACAGCGGTGAGCTCCGGACCGGTCCTTCGAGACGCGAACGAACGGTGGAAGCTCATGGCGGACCCCGAGACCACGCGCATCGTCCTCGTCACCCTGGCCGAGGAGATGGTCGTCACGGAGACGCTCCAGCTGCGCGACGAGCTCATCGACGAGCTGGGGCTCGAGGTCGGGCTCGTGGTGGTCAACAAGGTCATCCCTCCCCTGTTCGACCGACATGATGAGGAGAAGATCCTCTCCATCGTCAAGAACGGAGGCAGCGACGAGCGCATGCGGGCCGCCGCTCTCAGGATCCACCGCTCGCGCATCCAGCGCGCCCAGATCAAGAGGCTGCACGCCGGCATGGAGGCACCCTTCCTCGAGCTGCCCTTGCTGGCCACGCGGAGGTTCTCGAAGAAGGCGCTCGGGCGCCTGGCGCCCAGCTTCGAGCCCACCCCGGCAGTTGAGTTTTCGGACGCCGGGACGTAGAATCGCCCCCATGAACGAGGACAAGCGGACCATCCGCGTCGTCGCCGCAGTCATCGAGAACGACGGACGCTATCTCGTGACGAAGAGGCGGCCCACGGCCGTGCTCCCGGACCTCTGGGAGTTTCCCGGAGGCAAGGTCGAGCCGGCAGAGGACGATGCCGTGGCCCTCAAGCGCGAGTTCATCGAGAGGCTCGCGGCGCCGATCGCCGTCGGAGAGCTCATCTCCTACGTCCGCCATCCCTACGAGAAGTACACGGTGGAGCTGTTCCTCTACAGCTGCAACCTGCTCTCGGACACCCTGACGTGCAAGGGCGTGGCCGAATATGCCTGGATCACGTCCAAGGAGTTCGACGACTACATGTTCACGCCCGCCGACGAGCAGTCCATGAACCAGCTGCTCGGCGAGTAGATCCCCGACGCCGATGATCGACCTGCCCCTCATGGTCCGGGAGGCGGCCTCTGCCCTCGACCCCGATGCCTGCCTCGAGCCCACGGGGTTCATCGACTCCGGACACCCCGCGATTCACGAGGCGCTCGCGCGGCTCGGCATCGAGAAGGCATCGCCTCGTGAGAGAGCCCTGAAGGTCTTCGCGTTCGTGCGCGACTCGGTGCGCTACGAGTTCATGGCGAAGTTCACGCGCGAGGAGTACACCGCCTCGCACGTGCTCGCAGCGGGCAGAGGCTTCTGCGTGCAGAAGTCCGTGCTCGCCTGCGCCCTCGGCCGGGCGGCCGGCGTGCCCACCGCACTCGTGCTCTCGGACATGCGCGACAACACGCTCCCGGCCCGCATGGCGAGTGCCCTGGGCACGGACGTGATGTACCAGCACGGCCTGAACGCCTACCACATCGGAGGCAGGTGGCTCCTCACAGACGGCGTCTTCTCCCCGGATCTCGTCATGCGCCGCGCCTACCGCCCGGTGCTGTTCGACGGCACGGCGGATGCGCTGCTCGCGTCCACGACCCGCTCGGGGAAGCCGCACATCGAGTACACCGCGTTCCACGGCATCCACGCCGATCTGCCCTTCGACGCCATGATGGACAAGTTCCGCAAGGGCTACTCTTCCGTCGACATCCCGGCGCTCCTCGAGCTCTGGGACCACATCCAGAACCCCTGACGCGTTGTCTCCCGGTCGAAAACCCCGTAGTCTCTGCCCATGAGACGAAGTGCGGTCCTCCTCGCCCTCGCGAGCCTCCTCTGTGCAGCGCCCGCACTCGCGAACGAGACAGAGCCCCAGGACATCCGCCTCTACTACGCGGACACGATCCTGGAGGGTGTGAGCTACGACACCGGCTGGCTTCCCGACACGTCCTCGGACATCAAGATCCGCTTCGTGGTCCTTGTCGACGGGGACGTCCAGGTCGACATGTGGGGCACGCACTACGTGCAGTGGCCCGAGGCGTTCACGTTCCACCTCGACGGCACCCCGGACATGGGCCACGTCTCGGTGGACTATGGCCTCGAGTTCTCGATGATGCTCGAGTACGATTTCGGCATCCTGGGCTCGGGCTCCTACGTCGTGCCCCTGCACGACTACATACCGCCCATCATCGACGTCCTGGCGGACGCCGAGTTCACGCCCTTCATGCTCGAGGGCCACCCGGACTGGGTGCTCGACTTCGAGGGCGAGACCGCGACAACGGAGCTCGTCAACGCGCCCATCGCCCTGGCCCCGGGCGTCAGCCTCGACCTTGCCCTGGGCTTCCACCCCACGCTCATCTGCGACTACCGCGCCGACTCCATCGACGTGGGTCCCTCGGTCATGGAGCGGGAGGGAGAGACCGTTCTCGTGCCCTGGACCACGTCCGGATTCCTCTCGATCCCCATCGTCTACCACGGCAACCTCTTCTGCTCGTTCAACGCCACGCTGGTGCCCTCGGTCTCGATCTGCGTGGGCGTGTGCTTCGATCTCGCCTCGTTCGACATCGACCTGCCGCTCGACGAGGACTCCCGCGTGCTCGACTTCGACCCCGTGGAGGTCACGTACGAGTACCCGGTCCTCGACGTGGACACCCTGTCCGTGGACTTCGGGACCGTCGAGGTGGGCGAGGAGAAGTACATGGACCTCGTCGTCCGCAACACTGGCCGCGGCTACCTCGAGGTCACGCTCGCGCTCGAGCCCTGGGACGGCGCCTTCTACTACTTCCCGTTCTCGGGAATCGCCGTACCGCCGGGAGAAGAGCGCGAGGTGAGACTCTACTTCACCCCGCCGGGCCCGGGGCCGCACATCGCCACCCTGACCCTGGACTCGAACGCACCCGTGGATGGCTCGGCCGATATATCCCTGACCGGCATCGGCGCCGCGCCGGAGATCCCTGACGACGCCTCCACGGACCCTGACTGCGAGTGCGACGACTGCTCGCGCCACGCGACCGGCTGCGGCTGCCGTGTCGCGGGAGCCGGGACCCCCGCGCCCGCCGCGCTCGTCCTCCTGCTCGTTGCCGCCGCGCTCCTCCTGCGCATCCGCAAGAAGGACGCCTAGGTCCTCCTGCCACTCCACCGCTGCGTGCGTAACCATGTACGGTTGCCCGGGTATAAGCTAGTCTGATGTCCATGACGGCTGGTCCCACGAGATCCGGCCATACGTGAAAGGAAGAGGAGGAACCACGATGAAACAGGGAATCCTACTGACAGCAGCCGTCCTGCTGGCGTCGCCGGCCTCGGGTGCCGAGGAGGGGGCCAAGGCGTCGGTCAAGGTCTCGGTGGAGATCGAGTTCGACGACATCCTCGGCCTCGCGGAGCTGCCCGGGCACGTGAACGAGGCGGTCGAGACCGGGAGCGACGAACAGGAGATCGCGAAGGCGATCAAGATCATGAAGAAGAACAAGGTGAGGGGCAAGGCGGCCGTTGCCATCACCAAGAAGTTCAAGAAGACGGCCGATGACGACCTGAGCGACAAGGGAATGTCCGGCGTCGTCCATGGGTGCCTGGACAGCGGGATGAAGGGCACCGATCTCGTGGACTGCTTCAAGAGCGAGTGGGAGAAAAAGCCGCCGAAGGAGAAGAAGGACAAGGGCAAGCACCTGGGCCACGGGAAGCACGAGGGCAAGGGCAAGCCCGACGACAAGGGCAAGCCCGACGACAAGGGCGAGGGCAAGGGCAAGCCCGACGACAAGGGCAAGGGCGATGGCAAGGGCAAGCCCGACGACAAGAGCAAGGGCGATGGCAAGGGCAAACCTGCCGACAAGGGCAAGGGCGATGGCAAGGGCAAGCCTGCCGACAAGGGCAAGGGCAAACCCGACGGCGACAAAGGCAAGGGCCCGAAGGGCAAGGGCAAACC
>JAFDER010000092.1 GCA_019310245.1 Deltaproteobacteria bacterium | reverse complement strand
CTACGAGGGCCGCTGGGTGCCGCCGCCCAGGCCGGCCCCTGTCTACTACCCCCAGCAGCAGGCTCCGCCGCCGGCCCAGATGGCGCCGGCGCCGCCCTCCACCCCTCAGCAGGACCCGAACCAGAATCCCTGATCGCACGCTGCATGCAACTTGATCGGGTTACAGGCGCACTGTAGTCTATGACCTGATTCGGGTCTTCCGGTCAAAGGGGAGCCACATGAAGGACAAGGCACTCGCAGCAGCCTGCACCCTCCTCCTGCTCGCCGCGTGCGGCGCGGACAAGACGCCCGGCGTCCCGGACGGCTCGCTGGACGGCGTGGACGCGCCGGAAGGCTGGGACATGCCCGGGGACTTCCCTTACGACGGCACGGACGTGGGCGACTGCAGCGAGTACGTGGATTCCGACGGGGACACCATCGCGGATCACCACGAGGGCGAGGCGGACACCGACGGGGACACGATCCCGAACTACCTGGACGAGGACTCGGACAACGACGGTCTCTCGGACGCCTGGGAGGCGGGCGACTCGGATCTGTGCACGCCTCCGCGGCACTCGGATACCGACACCGTGCCGGACTTCCTCGACCCCGACTCGGACAACGACGGCGTGTCCGACTCGGACGAGACGCTCCACGGCACGGACCCGCGCGACACCGACTCGGACGGCGACGGCGTGAGCGACCTGGTGGAGACGGAGTACGGCTCCGACCCCCTCGATCCCGATGACTCGCCCAGGTCGCACGGCGACTTCGTGTTCGTGGTGGACTACATGGAGGACCCGGTGCCGCCCGAGGACACGCTGGTCTTCGGCACGGACATCCAGATCGCGGACGTGTACATCACGATTGACACGAGCGGGTCCATGGGCGGGGAGGTCCTCAACCTGCAGACCTCGCTCGAGACCGTGATCGTGCCCGGCATCGCCGCGGCCATCCCCAACGTGCAGGTCGGCGTGGGCCGGTTCGAGGACTGCCCGGGAGAGGGCTGCCCCAACTCCATCGCGAACCTGCAGAACATCACGGACGACATGGACCTCGTCCAGGACGCCCTGGACACGATCACCGACACGTCGCTGTGCGGCGGTTCCGAGCCCTACGCCCTGGCCCTGTACATCACGGCCACGGCCGACGTGTCGGGCACGAGCCTGCCGGGCGCCACGTGCACGGCGGGCTACATCGGCTGGCCCTGCTTCAGGCCGGCGGCCATCCCCATCGTGATCCAGATCGGCGACGAGCCGTTCTGCGAGCAGGTGCTGCCTCCGCCCTGGCCGGCCACGGGCGGCTGCACGTGCCGGCCGCAAAAGAGCGTGGCCGACGCGTTCACGGCCCTGAACTCGATCCACGCCAAGTACATCGGCGTCAACACCTCCGGGGTGGGCGGTCCGCTCGGCCCCCGGCCCCAGATGGAGCAGGTGGCCATGGCCACCGGATCCGTGGCGAGCGGCCTCCCCCTCGTCTTCGAGGGCAACGAGGACGGCTCCGGGCTCGGCACGGAGATCGTGGACGCGGTGACCTCCCTTTCATCCTCCGTGCCGCTCGACATCTCGACGCAGGTCCATGACGTTGACGATGGCCCCGGAGACACGGTGGACGCCGCCATCTTCGTCGAGCGCGTGGAGCCCAACGCCGCCGGAGGCGTGGCCGATCCCGAGGACCTGAGCCGCGTGTGCGTGGGCGGCCTCGCCACGGGCGACTGGGATGGCGACGGCCACCCCGACTACTTCGACGACGTGGCGCCCGGCACCATCGTCTGCTTCGACATCATCGCGGCGCGAAACGAGACCGTGCCGCGGCTCTCGGACGTGCCCCAGCTCTACACGGCCGAGGTGCGCGTCATGGGCGACTGGATCACGATCCTGGACTCACGGGAGATCTACTTCCTCATCCCGCCCGACATCCACGTCGAGATCCCGCTCTAGCGCTGGCCCGCCAGGGCCCAGGTCTCCATCCCGCAGGTCGAGCATCCCGTCCCCGTGAACGTGGCCGTCAGAGTTCCGGACCACTGGTCCTCATACCCGAACGTGCCGACGAGGCGCAGCGCGATGCTGCAGCCGCTCAGGATGGGGAAGGGCGCCGAGCAGCTCACGTCGATGGTCCTCGAGAACCAGGCCGACGAGCCCGTCATCGTGCACAGGAACGCGAAGGTCGTGGACACCTCGAGGGTGGTGCCGTCGTCCTCGAACTCCATCGAGATGAGGTACACCTCGTCCCCGCCCCAGCAGTCCAGCACGGGAAACGGGTAGAGCGAGTAGACGCCCGTCGTGTCGTCGCAGGTCGGGCAGTCGGCGTCGTCGCAATCGACAAGCGTGTCGCAGTCGTTGTCCTCCGCGTCCCGGCAGGCATCCTGCGTGTCCTCGAGCCCGTCCGGGCTCACGCTCGCCAGGGCGTCGTTGCAGTCGTCCCCCTCGCAGTCCACGTCCACGAATCCGTCGCCGTCGTCGTCGAGCACGTCGAGCACGGTGTCGCAGTCGTTGTCGATCGAGTCGCACGCCAGGTCGAGCGCTCCCGGGTAGACGTCGATCCGCGTGTCGTCGCAGTCGGTGCCGCCGCAGCCGGTGGGCACGTACCCGTCGCCGTCCGCGTCGATATCGATGTACACGCAGCCGCCCTCGTCGTCGTCGCACGAGTCGGTGGTGCACTCGTCGTCGTCGTCGCACGAGAGCGGGTCGCCGTCCCGGCACCAGCCTGACACGCAGATCTCCTCGCCGTCGCACACCAGGTCGTTCGAGCACTCATCGTCTTCGAGGCACTCCGGCTCGTCGCCGTCGGTTGCGGCGTCCACCGTGCCGCAGTCGCACGCACTCCAGCCGTCTCCGTCCTCGTTGCAGGTCTGCATGCCGGTTCCGCCGCCCGGGCAGAGGCACTCCTGCGTCTCGTTGGCAAGGCAGCCCGCGGACCCGTCCCCGCAGCCGCAGGCGAGCGCAATGGCCAGGAGGCCAGAGAGTGTTCTCGTCATGAGGGTCCCTCCATGGCTGTGCTGGTGTCCATCAACCATGAAATAGGATCCGGGGTGAACATGCAACCGTTGCGATGGACGGGGCATGTTTGCTCCCCTATCATCGCAAGCAACGAGGGTGTGTTTGGTGAAGAGCGAGGACGATGGCGAGGGCTAGGGTACTCGAGCTCGTGGACGTGAGGCCGGGCTCCGGGCGCTGCCCCTGGCGGATGGACTTCAGGGTGGACGGCATCGCCGTCTCCGCGTTCCTCAGGCCGCCCGGGGGCGTGGAGCTCGAGGCCGGCGAGGCGGCGCTGGTCGCGATCCCTGTCCTGTGCGACCTGGCCGCGGAGGTGCGGCCCGAGAGGGTGCTCGTTTCGCGCCGGTGCGGGCTTCCCCGGTTCAAGGGGATCTTCGACGACGTGGTCGGCGCGCTGATCGCCGAGCAGGACGCGGACTGGGGAAGGGCCCGGTTCACGCCGGCTCCGGCCCTGGACGGCTCGTTCAGGGTCCGGAGGGCGGACCGCAGGCGGCTGGATCGCAACGCGGTCGTGCTGGGCTTCAGCGGAGGCAAGGACTCCATCGTGTCCCTCTTTGCCCTGCTGAGGGCGGGGTACGAGGTGCATCCCCTGCTGCTCAACGAGGGCGACCGCACGTGGCAGGACCTGCGCAGGTGGATTCCCCTGCTGGAGTCCGTGGGGCTGCGGCCGGCCGTGGCCTACCTGTCCACGGGGAGGCGGGGCAGGCTCTACGAGCGGTACGGGGAGACCTACCTGAGCTCGTACCAGGTGGGCTGGGTGACGGCCGTGCTCGCCCTGCACGCCGCGCGGGTCGGGGCCGGGGTGGTCTGCCTTGGCATCGAGGCGTCGGCGGACCGTGGCCAGAGGATGTTTCGCGGCAGGAGCATCAACCACCAGCATCAGAAGTCTCCGGGCCATCTGCGGCTGCTCGAGAGGTTCTACCGGCGCGTGCTCAACGCGCACCTGAGGATCGGGAGCGTCATCGCCGGGGCGTCGGACACGCAGGTGATCGCCGCGCTGCTGGGCGGCGTGCCGGAGCGGTTCCGGCAGTTCTCGTCCTGCGGGGCGTCAAACTGGAGGAGCAAGAACTGCGGAACGTGCGAGAAGTGCGCTTACGTCTACGTCCTCCTCCAGACCTCGGCAAGTGGCCGGGCCCTGTCGCGTCGCATCTTCAGGCGCGACCTGCTCGACGACGTGGATCTCTACCGGCCGTGGCTCGACGCGCGTTTCCAGCCTCCCCTGGCGTGCATCGGCTCGAACCGCGAGCTCTGGGCGGCGTTCGAGACGATCCTCGCGTCCGGGTCCAGGACGGCCGTCATCAGGAGGTGGGAGAGCAGCTCCGTCAGGTCCAGGTATCTCCGGGAGGTCGTGACCGTGCGCCCGCTGCGCAGCGAGGCGCTCTCGCGACCGGTCCGCAGGGCGGCGCGGGAACTTGCCTCGGCCTTCAACTGACCGTAGAGTATCTCGAATATCGTACAAGGGGGCTCAAGATGAGCACGCTTCAACGCAATGACCTGCACCGGCTCAGGAAGTACTCCTCGCGGCTGAACAGGATGATCGATGACGGGTCCTTCGACCGCCTTCCAGCCGGGAGGCGGAGGGGGCTCGTGCACAGGCTCAGGAAGCTGCACGACCGGCTCCTCGACGTGGTGCCGGCTGCCGCTCTCAGGCACATCATGGCCGCGGCGGCCGTGCTCGTGCTCGGCATCTCGGCCTGCACGGGTTCGAGCACCCGCATCGGCGGGGACAGCAGGACTGATGGAACCGTGGATCCGTGGACCGATACGAGCTGGGACCCGGTCGTGGATTCCGGCTGGGACCCGGGCATGGATCCGGGCTGGGATCCGGGCACCGACCCGGGCTGGGACCCGGGCACGGATCCGGGCTTCGATCCGCACTACGATCCCGCCACGCCGAACTTCTTCAGCGAGGGCCGGCTCAATCCCTTCGGCATCGACGCCTCGGGCCATCTGTGCGGATGGGAGCTCATCCCCGCGCTCGCAAACCTGGACGGCGACGGAGACCTGGATCTCTTCGGCGGGGCGATGTGGTACGAGTACACGACCTGCATCCAGTACTTCCAGAACACGGGGTCGCCCTCGGCTCCCGCATTCGCCTCTCCCACGGTCAACCCGTTCGGCATCTCGGGGCGCGGCACGTCCGGAGGTCCTGGCTTCGTGGACATCGACGGCGACGGCGATCTGGACATGTTCATTGGCGGCTCGTACGGCTACTACGGCGGCGACACGGGCCTGAACTACTTCGAGAACACGGGCACGCCCGGCTCGGCCGCGTTCGCGGCGCCCGTGGAGAACCCGTTCGGCATCTCGTCCATCCGCGGGATGGTCACGAAGCCCGCCTTCGTGGACATCGACGGCGACGGGGACTTCGACCTGTTCACGAACAGCTACTCGTACTGGGAGGAGGCCGGCCTGCAGTTCCACGAGAACACGGGAAGCGCGTCCTCGCCCCGCTTCGCCGCGCCCGTGCGCGAGCCCTTCGGCCTCCGGATCTGGGGGTGGCAGCTCACCCCGGAGTTCGCCGATCTGGACCGGGACGGCGACCAGGATCTGTTCGTCGGCGGCAACACCTACGACTCGGGGGGGATCGCCTACTTCCAGAACATCGGCACGTCCAGGACGCCCGCCTTCGCGCCTCCGGCCGCGAACCCCTTCGGTCTGGACGTTCCGTTCTACATGGCCTTCCCGGAGTTCGCGGACATCGATTCGGACGGGGATCAGGATCTGTTCGTGGGCATCAGCTACGGCATCGTCCTCTTCTACGAGAACACCGAGTACTGAGAATTCCTGTTGATATCTAGATGCAGGTCTGGCAGCGGGTCTCGGTGATCTCCTCGCAACCCGACGTGCAGCCCGTGACCAGGAGGGCGCTCACGCCGCAGGCCGGGATCGTCGAGGAGAGCCAGCCGTTGTACACGTAGCAGGTGCCGTAGCTCCAGTAGCAGTAGCCCTGGTAGTTCCAGCGCCGGCCCGTGTAGCCGGTGCAGTTGTAGTCCCACGACGGGGTCGTGGAGCCCGCGCAGGTGAACGAGGAGCAGAAGTACGTGGTCGACCCCGTGTACACGTCGGACTCGGAGTCGCAGCAGTCGTCGAAGCTGGCCACGTAGTCGGTGGGGGCCGTGGAGGCGCAGACCGACACTGTTGGGTCGCCGTGCCCGTCGCCGTCCGAGTCGAGGTACCAGTAGGGCATGGTGGCGCCCGGCGTGCAGGCGCCGGTGGACGAGTCGCAGGTGTCGGGATGGGTGCACGGGTCGCCGTCGTCGCAGGAGCCCGTGGTGGGTGTGTAGACGCAGCCCGTGGTCGTGTCGCACGAGTCGGTGGTGCACACGTTTCCGTCGTTGCACTCGACCGCGACGGTGTAGCACCCCGTCGAGGTGTCGCAGCGGTCGTACGTGCAGGCATTGCCGTCGTCGCAGTCGACCGGCGTGTGCGTGCAGTCGTGGCCCGTGGTGCACACGTCCACAGTGCAGGCGTTCGAGTCGTTGCAGTCGGTGTCGATGTTGCAGCATCCCTCGACGGGCGTGTGGATGCATCCCGTCGACGTGTCGCATGAGTCGGTGGTGCAGACGTTGGAGTCGTCGCAGTCGGCCGCGTGGTGGGTGCACGAGCCGATGCCGTCGCACACGTCGTCCGTGCAGATGTTCGAGTCGTCCTCGCAGGCCGTCCCGGAGGCCGCGCGCTCGGGCACGCACAGGCCCGACTCGGGGATGCAGGCGTAGACGTTGCACACCGTGGTCGACGGCGGGCACTCCACGACGGTGTCCTCGTCCACCACGCAGTCGCCGTCATCGCAGATCAGCGTCCCGTTGCACGGATTGCCGTCCTCGTGCTCGGCGCAGTCCTCGTCCGAGCCGCAGCCGCAGATGTTGGGGCCGGGCTCGCAGGCGCCGTCCTCGCACGTGTCCGGCTCGGTGCACTCGTTGTCGTCGTCGCACGGCGCCGTGTTGTCCTCGTGCGCGCAGAGACGGCCCGTGCCGCCCTCCTCGCAGGCGTCGTCGGTGCACACGTTCTCGTCATCGCACTCCGTGTCCTCGTGGCAGGAGTACCGGCAGGTGTCCTCGCAGCCGTCGCCGGCCGTCTCGTTGCCGTCGTCGCACTCCTCGCCCGCGTCCAGCGTCCCGTCGCCGCAGGTCAGGGGAACGCAGATGTCGTCCGTGCAGGCGCCCTCCACTCCGTCGGTCTCGCAGGGCGAGCCTTCCGAGGGGGGCGTTCCGGGCTCGCAGTCGCCGTCCGAGCAGGTCTCCGTGCCGTTGCAGTCGTTTCCGTCGTCGCAGTCGCCGTCGCTCGTGCACGTCACGGTCCCGTCGGCGCCGTCGGCCGCGTCCCCCGCGCCGTCGGCGCTGCCGTCGAACGAGCTCTTGGGCGGCGTGCCGCACGAGAGGACGAGAATGACCGCGAATGAGCAGGTGGTGAGTCTCGGAGTCATGATCCCTCCTATTTTTCCAGGTCTAAAAACTTACACTAGGTTGTGTTCAAGTCAAATCCTATCTGGATCGTAAGTATGGAATTCATGGGGGATATTCACCTGAACGTGAGCTCCAGGTCCAGCATGGATGCCAGGACCCAGCCCTCGATCGTGTAGCCCGTGTCGAAGAACACGTCCTCGTCCTTCTCCACGGTCCGCTCGACGATCCTGTGCATCTGGAAGGCCCAGGCGACCCTGAGCTGGACGGCGCGGTTCTCCCAGGTGGCAAACCCGAGCCCCGCGCTTGCAAGGTGCACGTCCGAGTCGGCATAGCTCGTCCAGCCTGTCTGGTCCAGCACGGGCGTGGGCCTGTACTGGTAGCCGCCGCGCAGCGCCAGCGTGCAGCCCTGCAGGACGGGGATCCGCCCCTCCAGGCCCGCGGCGATCACCCACCGGTCCTTCAGCTTCCCGGGTGGTGCGATGCCGCCGAGCACGGACGGTCCCTCGCCGAGATCGATGAGCATCCTCAGGTCCGCGTAGAAGGGGTTTGCCCTGTGCCACATGACGTAGGTGGCCTGGAAGTGCAGGTCGAGCCAGTGCGCGGGGTGGACCGCGACGGCGGCCCAGGCCGAGGGAGGCGTGTAGTCGTTGGTGCCCCGGATCGAGACCACCGTGTATCCCTCGAGTCCTGGAACGTTCAGGTCCGCGTGCACGTCCAGGGCGAGGTCCATGGACAGCTCCCCGGAGTAGCCGCCGGCCACCGTCACCCAGGCGACGGGGTGGATCCTGATCCCCACGAGCGGGGCGGCGCGCAGCCTCAGGTTCAGGTCCATGCTCGCGTCGGTCCGGGTCTGCGATCCCTCGAAGCCCAGGTCCAGGTCGGCGGCCCCGGCCCCGTCGGCGAGCAGGGTCGCACCGGCGCCTATGGACACGAGGTCGCCGATGGCCAGGGCCAGCACGGGTGCGGCCGTGATCCTGTTCACGGCGCCCTCCCACATGACGAAGGAGGGGCGCGTGGGCTCGATGAGGTAGATGCGGGCGATCCATCTGTCCGGGATGAAGAGCCCCAGGCCCAGGGCTGCTCTGAGCCTCTTGCCTCCCACCATGCGATCGAGGAGCGGCACGGCCGCCGCCAGGCTCAGGCCGTGCACGCCCTCCACGTCCGCCTCCACGCCGTTGTAGGAGAGCAGGGGGACGGAGAACATGTAACCGAGCTTGATGGACAGGCCGCTGCCCAGGGCGGCAGCCGCGGGGTTGTGCAGCGGCGCGCTCGTGGGCTCGTCCAGCGCCATGCCCGCGCCGCCCAGCGCCGCGGGCCTGGCGTGGATCGCGAACGTGGAGGCGGGGTCGCCCGCCTGCGCCGGCAGGGCGGCAAGCCATGCCGCTCCCAGGGCCAAGAGTGCCGCTGCGCCCGCGCGCCTCATCTCATCTCCAGCGTCAGCGTGAACGCCGTGGTCAGGACCCATCCCGACCCCGAGATGTCGGGGTAGCCGGGATTGGAGATCTGCGTGCCGGGGGTTGATTCGTCCTCGTCCACGATGAGCGTGGGATCGTCGCGCCCCTCGCCGGGCGAGTGGACCTTCTTGATGTGCGTCAGCCGGCTGACCCACACCGCGCCGGCGTGCAGGTCGACGAGGACCCGTGGAAAACCCTGGATCCCGGTCTTCCACGCCGCGCCCAGGCCCGCGGCCACGGTGACCTTGTGTCCGTCCATCACGTTGGACCGGCCCGACTGCGGCCCCACCACGGGCGACTCGTAGCCGTATCCGCCGCGAAGAAACAGGTCGGCGGATGGGGTGGAGAGCACCTTGCCCTCGATGCCCAGGCGGACGCCGAGGGTGTCGCGCGTCTGCACCTCCGGGTTCGAGGGCACGAGCAGGCCCACCTCCAGCATGCGCGTCTCGACCTCCACGAACGGCGACCCGAGCCGCGACCACATGGCCCAGGAGATGTCCAGGGCGAAGCGGACGCGCGGCAGGGTCCATCCCATGCCGAGCACGAGCGTGTGGGGCGTGTAGAGCGCCCTGGCCTTGACGTGCATCTCGATGTCGAGGCCGGAGACCTCGGCGTCCACGTCCAGGCTGTAGGGCACGTGGAACGCCGGGTGGTAGGTCAGCGCGAAGCTCAGGCCCGCTCCGGGCCTGACCTCGATCGAGGGCGTGGGACGGAGCGTGGAGATGACGTCCAGGAAAAGCGACGACTCCGCCTCCCCTGCCTGGCCCTGCCTCACGGTGATGGGGCCCTCCAGGCCTGCCAGCACGTCGAGCGAGAGGCCGAGCGAGAGGACGTTTCCGAGGCCCACGGCGAGTGCTGGCACGAACATGTCGCGCTGGGTCCTGTTGTCGTACACGATGAAGTACGGCGTCTCCGGCGTGCGCTGGATGACGTGCCCCAGCGTGTCCGGCAGCAGGTACGCGGCGATGCCGAAGCCGATGGAGGTGAAGACCCTGCCCGGTAGCTTGCGCACGAACGAATAGCCGGCGAGGAACCCCACCGGGTCCTCGATGGGCGTGTGGATCCCGCGGATCTCGAGCTTCGAGCCGATGGCCACGACCCCCGTGCTCAGGCGGTTCGCCTGCGCGAAGGCGAGCCCCGCGGGTGCGTGGTGGGCGGCCCAGGGCCCCGTCACCAGGGCAGAGCCGCTGCCGGCCATGCTCATCACCTCGGCTCCCATGCCGAACACGTCGCCCACGCCCGCGCCGGCCGGTCCGGCCGCGCAGATCACGAGAAATGCCGCACACGCGGCCGACGCGCTCCTCCTCCGCATGGCGGTGATTGTACGGTCACCGGCTCTCCCGCCGCAACCTCGACGCTCCTGGCGGGTGTGGTAGCATTCGAGTGAATGACGAGCCCGGTCTTCACCCCTTTCAAGCTCGGCGGCCTCACGCTTCGAAACCGAATCGTGCGCTCCGCCGCTTTCGAGGGCATGTCGCCCGGAGGCCTCTCGTCGCCCGAGCTCGAGGCCTACCACGCGAGCGTG
>JAFDER010000447.1 GCA_019310245.1 Deltaproteobacteria bacterium | reverse complement strand
CGGCACCGAGCTGACCCGGGTGGATCTCTAGGTCGAGACTCGTGCCGGACGCCCGATGAGGCGATTAGTTCACTGATCGAGTCGACATCTCGATACCGAGCGCTTAAACTCCCCAGCATGAAGCACAGCATCGTCATCGCCCTGCTGCTCGTAACGGCCGCATGCGACGAGGACGCCGGTCCGGGGCTCCCGGACGCAGAGGACGTGACCGCCGAGGCCGACGACCCCACGATGGACGCCGTCGACGACGTCGAACCCGCAGACCCGGCGGCCGACATGGTCGAGGAGGAGCCGGGCCCCGACCCCTGCTCCATCGAGGGGCTCGTTGCCGCGATCTCGCAGGAGAACATGTACGCCACGCTCGAGGTGCTGTCGTCGTTTCCCGAGAGGACGTCGTTCACGGGCCAGCAGAACGCGCTCGAGTACCTCGAGGATCGGCTCACCGGGCAGGGAGTGGAGTACCAGCTCCACCACTACTCGTGGAGCGGACGAACGTGGGCCAACATCGAGGTCATCCTGCCGGGAGGAGATCTCGAGAACGAGATCTACATCGCGGGAGGACACTACGACTCCTTGTCGGAGTACGGCAACGCGCCCGGCGCGGACGACAACGGCTCCGGCACGGCGGCGCTCGTCGAGATGGCACGCGTGCTCGGTGGCTGCTCGTTCAGGCGCACGGTCAAGCTCCTCTTCTTCTCGAACGAGGAGGCGGGCATTGTCGGAAGCACGTACTACGCGAGCGAGGCCAGGGGCCGGGGCGACGACATCAGGGGCTTCCTGGCGCTCGACTCCATCGGCTACGGTGCGGGAGGCGAGGACATCGACGCGGTGACGCTGCCGGATGACGCGTGGCTCGTCGACAGGGTGGAGGCCGTCTCGGCCACGTACGTGGGGGCGCCGATCCTCAAACGCGTGCTCGACGCGTGCGGTTGAGGCGACGAGGGACCCTTCTGGACCGAAGGGTACGACGCAGCGTTCCTCATCGAGGACTACAACCTGGGCGCCGCCCTGCCCACGAACAACCCGAACATGCACACGTCGAGCGACACGCTCGACACCCTGAACATGGGCCTCGTCACGATGACCGCGCAGGTCGCGGTCGCCACCCTCGCGGACCTCGCCGACGAGTAGAGCCCCCGCAGAACTCGGGGTTCATGGAGGCCCGGGCCGCTTGTTGACTGACCGATAAGCTCTGCTACGCTCTGGATCGAACGAATACCCTACATGGGAGGTCGATAATGGGAATCATGAAGAAGGTCCTCGTGCCGCTCGTCACGATCGCGCTCATCGGATACGGGTGCGGCGACGACCCCAAGGGCGACGAGGACACGGGGGAGGACGTGGAGGAGGAGATCGAGGCCGAGGTGGTGGACGACCCGATCCCCGAGGTCGAGGACGTCGTGGAGGAGGAGACCGGGTGCGGCGGCCCGCCCGCCTGCCTGAACGCGCCCCCCGACCACGACATCTTCGGCCAGCCGTGCACGAGCGACATCGAGTGCGGGTCCGGGCGCGACTGCATCGAGGAGACGGCGCACGTGGCCTACGGCGAGACGTACGTCAGGTGGCTGGAAGGCACGTGCACGGACATGGAGACGGGCTCGGCGGCGTGCGACGCCGACGACGACTCGACCTGTCCGGTGGGCGCCAAGTGCGCGTACCTGGGACGCGACTCGGGCGACGTCGAGATCTACGGGTGCATCGACGCGTGCAAGTACGTGGACACGTCATGGAACGTCTACGACTGGAACTGCGGGTGCCGCGAGGGCTACTACTGCTCGGGCACGAGCGAGGCCTGCTTCCCGGGCTGCTCCAACGACCAGGAGTGCTGCGAGGTGTGGAACGACTCGAACGGCGACTTCGTGCGCCAGCCGGGCGAGGTGTTCATCGACGACACCTGCACGAACTACTGCGACGGCGACGACCCCGATGAGTACCAGGACGACGGGTGCCAGGCGCTCTTCGAATGCATCAACATCGGCGACTCCGACGCCACGTGGCAGTCCGAGTGCCTGTACAACTCCGACTGCCCGCCCGACGCCTACTGCCGCAACATCTACAACTGGATCTCGGACGGCGAGCCTCGCTACCCCGGAGGCATCTGCGTCAAGACGCGCTGCGAGCTCATCGGCCGCGGCTGCGACGGACCCTCGGGCGAGGACCTCCTCGGCACCTGCGTGAACCTCAACACCGCGGACAGCCCGCTGTACTACTGCTGGGCCACGTGCGAGACGGGCTACGGGCCCGAGGACGGCGACCTCAACCCCTGCCGCCATCCCACGGACGGCGACCCCTACACGTGCTTCCCGTTGAGCGACTGGCGCTTCGAGCCCTCCGACACGAACGACGGCTACTGCCTGCCGGCCATGGTCCCGACCGCCACGACCCCCGCGGGCATGTTCGAGGACTGCGCGACCGACGGCGCGTGCGAGTCGCCGCTCGGCCTGGGCCTGTGCTACATCCGCATGGAGAACCCCGGCTTCTGCTCCGCTCGCTGCGACGCGGGCCTCGCCGAGGACCACCTCATCTGCGGAGCGGTCGCCACCTCCGGCGACGTGCCCCCGGCCATGTGCCTGTTCGGCTACTGCAGGGCCTCGTGCGACACCCCGCACGGCGACTTGGGCGCCAACGGCTGCCCCCGCCCCGGCCTCGCCTGCTACCCGGCCGACATCTACTCCGAGACGCCGACCTTCGATCCGTCCGGCACCATGCCCGCGGGCGTGTGCATGCCCGCCTGCTCCACGGACGACGAGTGCAACAGCTTCTGGAGCTCCCCGCCCTACACCTGCAACACCACCGACGGCACCTGCTTCGGGCCGTAGATCCCTAGCCCACATCGATATCCGTGCTATGATTCCAGTGTGAAAAGCACGGGGACAATGTTCTCCATCCTCTTCTGCCTCGTCCTGACCTGCAGCTGTAAAAGCGAAGGGGGCGGTGGTGAGGAATCCGAGTGCCAGGAGGGAGAGACGAGATCCTTGTGCACGACGGGACTGCCACCCTGTTGCACGGCAGGAACGGATCACTGCATGTTCGGGGAGTGGTTCTGCATGTGCGACCACTGGGATACCGATTGCCTGGACATCTACGACGAGATCACCATCGATCCCCGGCCCGAGCAGCTGGACGGCCCAGTCGACGTGCCCGTCGAGGAGTGGCTCTGCGAGCCGGATGCGACGCGCGAGTGCACCACTCCCATCCCGCCCTGCTGCCT
>JAFDER010000446.1 GCA_019310245.1 Deltaproteobacteria bacterium | reverse complement strand
AGGGTTCCCTACCGCGGCCCGATCTCCTAGGTCGCCTACCAGCTCGTCGGCGGGCTCAAGAGCGGAATGGGATACACAGGATGCAAGGACATCCCCACCCTTCACGAGAGCGCCTCCTTCATCTCCATCACGTCCGGCGGGCTCAAGGAGAGCCACGTCCATGACGTGATCATCACGCAGGAACCTCCCAACTACCGCTTCGAGTGAAACGGCGAAGCTCCTAGGCCTCGAGGATCTCCGGATGGGAAGGCTCGAGCGACGCGACTCGCTCGCGCAGGAAGGAGACGAGTCTGCTCATCCTGTAGGGCTTCGGCAGGAAGGCGACGGCTCCCGTCCCCGAGAGCATGAGCTGCCGCCTCGAGAGGTGATACGCCGAGATGAGCACGATCTTGATGCGCGGATGATCGGAGTGGACCTGCCTCGCGAGCTCCAGCCCGTTCATTCCCGGCATGACCACATCGACGAGCGCGGCGTCGAACGACCTCGTCGTCTCGAGCACCTCGATGGCCTCCTCGCTCGAGGCGGCCTCGGTCACGTCGAAGCCCTCGAACTTCAGAGCAATGGCCAGGGACCTTCGCTGTCCATGCTCGTCGTCGACGATGAGGATCCGCTCCAACAGTCTCTCCCGATGGGCCTGTTTTCTGCAAGATCCATTCCCCGTGGAGCGTCACGGCATTCTCTCTGGAATCAAGGGGTTACTCATTCTGAAACGCCTCGACCTTGTCCAGCATGAACGGACGTGACCTTTCCAGCGTTTCACTTGTGCAATGAACGGCGAAGGAGCGTACGGAAGGTACGTGAGCGAGCCGGCGCAGCGCACGCCGCAGACGCGCCGCGGATCGGTCGCGGAGGACTGGGTCCCGCCCGAAGGACGACCAATGGGATTTGTGAGAGGGCTTCTAGTCGCCGGCGGGTGCAAGCACGAACGGATAGGTCACGATCACGACGCCGCCACCCTCGGGTGACGGGAAGGTCCAGCGTCGCACGGCCTTGACGATGCACTGCTCGACCGTGCCGTTGCCCAGGGTGGAGCTGGCGAGCTTGCTCATCTGTACCGCACCCGTGGGCGAGATGATGAACTGGATGCCGACTCGGCCACCAAGGTCGGGCTTGGTCGCGAGAACCTGCTCGTAACAGAAACGGATCTCGTTGATGTGCTGGCGGATCACCCGTCGGATGACCTCCTTGGAGAGCGATCCCTTGACCATGGCCTGGCCGGGCTTGATCTTCGGGACCTTTCCGCCTCCGCGACCGCGCAGCCCTCCGGCACCGCGTCCGTAACCCACTCCGGAGCCGCCTCCACCACCGTGGCCGATGGTTCCGAGGTTGCCCAGTCCAATGGTCCCCTCACCAGTACCGCCACCACCGGAGCCCGTGCCCCTCAGACCGAGGCCACCGAAGCCGAAGTTGGGGCCGATCTGGTTGCCCATGAGCGCGCCGAGCGCGTTCTCCGCATCCGTTCCCAGGGCGCTGTCGCGGCCGAACGGGGACGTGGGCATGTTGAGCGCTTGCTGCAGGACGTTGAGGATTCCCACATTCTTGGAGAGGTTCTTCTGCTGGTCGCGCGCCATGTGGGGGTCAGGGTTGTCCTCCGGGCCCTTGATGCCGTACATGTTGTCGGTCTTCTTGGCCTTGGTGTCGCCCATCTGGCCTTCCTCACCCTTGTGCCTCTTGCCCTTTCCACCCTCCTTGTCGTCGGCCTTGTCCTTCTTGGTCATCCACTCGGGCAGCTCCTCCTCGGGGATGATCTCCTGCGGCTGGAGCAGGAACTTGACGAACCGGTTCGACTCGGAGAGCTGGTCGAGGCTCAGGGTGCGCGAGCTGGGCGGGAAGAAGAAGACCATGAACATGAAGAGCATGACGGTCAGGAAGCTGGCACCGTTGAACGAGTGGTAGGACCACTCGACCTGGAGCGGCAGCTTGGGCTTCCTCGGGTTGGGCACCGAGTTGACCAGGAAGGTGATGTCGCCCATCTCGAGCTTGACGCGGGCGCCGTCGGGAAGCTGGTAGTCTCCCTGCCCGCCCGAGATCACGTCGGTGATGTTCTTGACGTCGCCGCTCTCGAGAGTGACCTCGCCACCCTTGAAGAACGGCTGGTAGTGGACCGTCCCTCCGCCGCTGGCGTTGCCCGTGGCGATCTTCACCTTGGTGGCCCCTCCGACCTGATCCGTGGGGAGCCAGAAGTCGCAGGTGGGCTCCTCGCCGATGAAGAAGTCGAGCGATTTCTTCGTGAGGTGCTTGACGCTGAAGACGGTTGTCTGCCAGATGGGAATCACCTCGAGCACCCTCTTCGACGAGTCCTCGATGGTGTTCAGGTCGACGAGGCGCGCCGCAGCCGCTGTGCGCTCGGCCTCCGTCATCTCGCTCTGGAAGCTCGGGATGGCGCCCGGCATCCCGGGCACGGCCGCCATTCCTGGCAGGGCCGCCGGAGGAGCCATCGGCATTCCCGGAACAGCCGGTGCGGCGGCGGCATGCGGCATGGCCGCGGCGCCGGGCTGCGCGGGGGCTGCGGCCTGCTTCTCCGCCGGCTTGACGATCTCGGTGACGAGCCTGTAGGGGCCCACCGAGATGATGTCGCCGGAGAGGATCTTGCACTTGTTCTTCTCCTCGCTGTTGACGAGCGTGGGGTGCTCGGAGTCGAGGCTGAAGAGCGAAACCTCATCCGGGCCCGATACCTGGACCACGGCGTGGGTCATGGCGACCGAATCGTCATCGAGGGCGATGTGATGCGTGTTCAACCGGCCGATCTTGATCGCAGCCTGGTCGAACTCCTTCTCCTCGATGAGCTCATCGTTCTTGTAGATCTTGAACTTGAGCTTGAGCTTGCCTGCCATGCTGGCCCTCTTCCTTGCATGGGCCGCACCCGTTCAGAACGGGCGACGGCCGTTGTCACCGTCGGCAAAAGTATCTGGCTAGAGGTTCTCCACGCTCTTGAGCATCTCGGGGATGAAGTGCTTTCTCACCCGGATGAGCGTGTTGACCTTTGCTTTCTTGCGGGCTCCGATGAGCTCGCCGTCCGGGCGCACGAGGTCACCCGTGACCAGGTCGTCCTCGAAGTTGTACTCGGTCGTGGCCATCAGACCGCCTCCGGCCTGGGCGAAGGCCGGTAGGGCAAAGGCCATTGCCCCGGCAACGATGGCAACGATGGCCAGCGCCTTGAGGTATCTCATGTCTTCCTCCCCGCGATCAACGCAAAATCCTTTGTCGATCGCTC
>JAFDER010000445.1 GCA_019310245.1 Deltaproteobacteria bacterium | reverse complement strand
CCCACAGCACGTTCGTGCACACGTGCTCGTACTGGGTGATCCCCGCGGGCGCCTGCGCCACGGCCGGCGGGGCGACGTACTCGTGGGCGACCACTCCGGCCGCGCAACCCACCAGCACCGCCGCCGTCACGAGGGCTATGGTCGATATCCTGTTCATGGCTTCCTCCTCCCCATTCCTGGTCCGTCCAGGGGGTCTATTCAGCTTGGCACGATGTCGAGGTGGCCCACCAACCCGTAGGCGCTCACGTGTCCGCTCACCTCGGCCGTGTAGATGGAGTAGTTCTCGTCCACGCGCAGGAGATCGGGCACGGGGCTGTCGCCCTCGAGGCGGTGCAGGAGCGAGCCATCGATGGGGTTGAGCACGTAGGTGGTGTCGAAGGGGACGAACAGGCCGCCGTCGCGCAGGACGGGCTCGAGGCTGAGCGGGAGCTCCACGCCGGGGCTGTCGGTCAGGCTGTGCATCCAGCGCACGCTGCCCGTGGCGCCGTCCAGGCTCGCGACGGATCCGTAGGACGTGTGCACGATCACGGCGTCGTCCATGCTCATGAGCGCCACGGGGCCATCGAGATCCTCGAGGTCTCGCCTCCAGCCGGGCCGGCCTTGACCGGTCCAGGACTCGAGGCTCACGCCCCTGGCCGAGCGAACGGCCATGACGACGTGCCCGGAGGACAGGACGGGCGGCGCGAGAGGCTTGCCCAGCACGCGGGCCCTCCAGACCGCCTCGCCGGTCAGGCTGTCGAGACAGAACACCGTGCCCTGCTGCCCGCCGTGGTCAGCGCTCCACAGCATGAGCGACTCGCCGAGGCTGACGGGTGGCAGGTCGAATCGCGAGCGGTCGGAGAAGCGCCAGACGAGCTCGCCCGAGTCCGCGTCCAGGCAGTAGACCGAGTTCGAGTTGCAGCTGAAGGCGATCAGCCGGCCGAAGCGCGCGAAGCCGGAGGGGCTGCCGCGGCGGGTCCTGAAGCGCCAGCGCGCCTCACCGGTGAACAGGTCGAAGGCCACGAGGCCGCTCTCCTCGGTGGTCAGGACGGCGTAGCGCGGGCGGCGTCCGCCCCCGGCCGTGATGCCGACGGGCTTGCCGGGCGGCGGCTGGATCCTGTTCTGCCAGACCGTGCTGCCGTCGGCGATGTCGATCAGTCCGACCTCGCCCGAGGGCGCCACGGTGAGCAGGCCGGACTCGCCCGTCATGAGCGCGAGGGCCCTGCTCGGAATCCCGCCCTGCCTCCAGAGCAGATCCCCTGAATCCCTGTCCAGGGCCGCGACGATCGAGCGCGTGCCCATCACGATCCTATCCCCGCACAGGAACGTCGCGTCGAGCCTGAGACCCTCGGCCTCCACGTCCCAGCGCTTGGAGTACATGAGGCGGCGTGCCATGAGCAGCCGGCCCTCGTCGTCCCTGCGGGGCAGCGTCGGCCGGGGCCGCTCGTAGCGCAGCTGCGAGCCTCCGGTGTTGACCACGGCGCCGGCCGTGAGGTCGCGGCGCCAGCTGCCGAGGTTCTCGATCTCGCTCGAGAGCAGCTCGAACTTCAGGTTCGTGCGCTGCCCGGGGTTCACGTCCAGGATCTGCCGCCTGAGGGACCGGCCGAGATCGAGCACCGAGTCGACGAACGAGACGAGCGGGACGCCTCCGACGACGGCAGGGCCGCTCGTCGAGCGGCGGGCGTCGGGAGCGAGCGTGACGGTCAAGAGCTCCGAGGTGGCGTCGTAGTGGGATTCGACGCGCAGGGCGTCGCCCTGCAGGACGAGGTCGAGATCCTTGCGCTCCTCGAGGCAGTCGAGCAGGCGCCGGGCGAGGAGGAGCAGGGCGTCCACCATGAAGTAGACGTGGCCCTCGACGACGAGGACCTCCTCCCCGCGCACGAGGCACGACAGCTGGCCACGTGCCATGAGCGAGTACAGGTCCGCGCGGCTGGGCGTCGTGGGACCGAGGAGATCCCTGAACGTGGCCGAGATCGCGAAGCGAAACGCGATGTCGGAGTGGGGCTCGCCGGAGGCATCGGACGCGAGCTCGACGGGAGGGCCGTCCTCGTGCGGGCAGGCCTCGATCCTGTCCATGGCGCGCAGGCGCTCGAGCGCCCCGAAGATCTCCCCGACGAACGGGTCGGCCAGGATCTTCGGATTGAGCGACTCGAGCCTGGCCAGGAGGGCGTCCCCGGCCACGACGAGGGCCAGGACCAGGTCCTGGAATCGCACGGCCCTGTCCTTCACCTCGATGTGCGGGTTCATGCCGCCGCGAAAGAACGACGCCAGGACCGTGTCGCCCTCGCGCTTGAGCACGAGCTCCCACGGGCTCTCGTAGAACGGCAGCGTGACGCGCGGCGTGCGCCCGGAGGCGAGATCCTCGCAGCCGGCGAGCATGTCCCGGAGCATCAGGAAGACCGCGTCCTCGTGTGCGAGCGCAGAGACGTTCGCGCCTCCGATCAGGATGTCGATCGTGTCGAGGATCGAGGAGAAGTCGATGTCCACTCCGCCGCTGCCCGCCTCGAGACGGATGCGTTCACCCATCCTGCCCTCGAACCAGGAGCTGCCGATGAGAATCTCGATATCCTGCATGAGTTGAGTGCTCGGGTCCTCGTCTGTTGTGAATCGTGGATTCCTGCCGGAAAGTTTAGCTGTTTCCCCGGAATGTGAGCAAATTTTGGACGTTTCTGATATCTAAGAGAACATGCTGTGGGGCGAGCTACATTTCGAGCATCCATGGGCATTCGCGACCCTTGCCATCGCCCCCGTGATCTTCTGGATGGCCGTGCGATCCTACGCCTACCTGCCGCTGGGCAGGAGGCTCGGCTCGGCCGTGATCCGGGTCCTGGCCCTCGCCGCCCTGGCCACGGCGCTCGCCCTGCCCATCGTGCCCGAGGAGGACCAGCGGCTGTGCCGCGCGATCGCAGTGGACACCTCGCTGAGCGTCCCGGACGAGGCGCTCCTGGCAGCCGTGGAGTTCGTGCGCAACGCCGAGGAGGGCAGGGGCGAGGACGACACTCTCGTCGTGCTCGAGTTCTCCGGCAACCCGCAGTTCATCGATCCCGGATCCTGGGAGGCGCTGGCGAAGAGGGCCGAGGGTTCGGGCCTGCAGGAGCAGACGGATCTGCTCGCCGCGGCCACGTACGCCCGTTCGATCCTGCCCGAGGACTGCAGCCGCAGGCTCGTGCTGATCTCGGACGGACGCGACACGATAGGCGACACCGAGCGCGTCGAGCACGGCCTGGAGGCGCTCGGG
>JAFDER010000091.1 GCA_019310245.1 Deltaproteobacteria bacterium | reverse complement strand
AGGCCCCTACTTGGCGTGCATCGCCTTCTTGAACTCGACGAGCTCCTCGAGCGTGAGCTCGCCGTTTCCGTCCGCGTCCACCCACCTGGGAAATCCGGAGTGATGCAGGGAAGCGTTTGCATCAAGGACCAATTGTTTGACCCCCGGATAACGAGTCCGGGAGTCAGTCCATGTTGCCCACTCTCAGGATGAGCCAGGATATCAGTACCAGCTGGACTTCTTGGCGGGCTTCTCCGGCACGACCTTGATGATCTTGATGGTGCCGGAGTTCTTGTCGGGAGGTTTGTCGGGCGGCTTGTCGTCGGGAGGGGTGACCTTGGTGGGTCCCTTGACGTCCGGACCGAACAGGAGCTCGGTGATTCCGGCGCCGCTGGTCTTCTTCTTCTTGCCCTTCTTGCCCTTCGCGGGCTCCTCGACGTC
Organism: Deltaproteobacteria bacterium; assembly: GCA_019310245.1. Lineage (GTDB taxonomy): Bacteria > Myxococcota_A > Polyangia > DRWM01 > DRWM01 > JAFDER01. The sequence goes on along the minus strand of JAFDER010000091.1, from coordinate 10,007 downwards.
CACGGAGAGCTTGGGCTTGAACTCCTTCGTGCCGGCAAGGAATGAGATCGTGTAGTTGCCGGGCAGGTCGAAGGTGTGCCTGGCGGTGAAGATGCGGCCCTCGTAGCCATCGCCCGTCTTCTGCACCTGCTTGCCCACGAGCCTCACCTCGTCTCCGAGGATGTCGCGGATCACGAACCACGACTTGTCGGGCTCCTCCTCGAGGCCCGTGACCCTCACATTGAGGACGATCTCGTCGCCGGTCACGGGCTCGGTCTCGTCAAGCTCGATCTTCGCGGCGAGCGGAACGGTCTCGCGCTCCTCGACCTCGTCCTCGACGGCCTTCTTCACGGTCTTTTCCTTCTCGTCGCCCGTCTCGGCCACGCGGTCGTAGGGGAAGAGGTGCTTCGAGAGGGCCACGTACGCGTAGTAGCCGCCGATGGCGAGCGCGGGCAGGAGAACGAGAACGATGATCGTGATGATGATCTTCTTGCGCACCCGGGCGCGGTGCTGCATCGAGTACATGGCCTCGGTGGAGAGCACGTCCTCTTCGCTGTCGTACTCGTCGAGCTCCTCGTCCGTCACCTGCTCGCCGATGGGCGGGGAGGCGGCCTGGCCGGCGAAGGCCACCTGGGCCTGCGCCGTGGGCACGCGCGCCTGGACGGGACCGGGCGCGGGAGGCCGGTCCTCGACCGTGGGCGGCGCCGCCTTGGTGAAGGGCGCCGGGACGGACTCGCCGCGCTGCTGCACGTACTTGGCCACGTGAGCGCCGGGGGTGATGCCGCGCGTGGCGTCGATGAGCGCCTCGCGTGCGGCGAGCGCCGTGGGGTAGCGGTGCTCGGGCTTCTTGGCGAGGAGCTTCATGACGATGCCCTCGACCTGGTCAGGCACGTCGGAGGCGCCGGGCCTGCTCTTGAGAGGCGGAGGCTTGGTCTTGATGTGCTCCATGAGCAGCTGCACGGGCTTCCTGCTCTCGAAGGGAGGCTCGCCGCAGAGCATCTGGTAGAGCATGACGCCCAGCGAGTAGAGGTCGGAGCGCTGGTCCACGCGCTCGCCCTGGGCAGCCTCGGGTGAGATGTAGCGCGGAGAGCCGAAGATGAGCCCGTCACGCGTGGCGAACGTCTGGGTGGTGATGCGCTTGGCCACTCCGAAGTCCAGGATCTTCACGAAGTCCGAGTCGTCGCCCACCGCGGTCAGCATGATGTTCTCGGGCTTGAGATCGCGGTGGATCACGCCGTGGCCGTGTGCGTCCGAGATGGCCGAGAGGATCTGGTCGCCGATGTGGACCGAGCGGCGCAGGCCGAGGGGGCCACTGCTCATGTCCACGGCGAGAGACCGGCCCTTGATGAATTCCTGGATGATGTAGAGGTTGCCGTCGGGCAGGTGTCCGAACAGGTAGATGTGCACGATGTTGGGATGGCTGAGCGTGGAGACCACCTTGGCCTCGCGGTGGAAGCGCAGGACGGCATCGGACTGGTTCGCGAGCTCGGGATGCAGGATCTTGACCGCCACGGTCCGGTCGATCTCGAGCTGTGTGGCCTTGTACACCGTGCCCATGGACCCGGCTCCCGCGATCTCGAGGATCTTGAAATGGCCCAGGATTGTCTTGCCGATGTAGATCTCGCGATCGCCCTCGGGTGGAGCGGCCTGCAGGCGGATGACCGATGCCTCCTGGTGCGGGGTCACGGGATGGTCCTCGAGCGGAGTGCCATCCATGTGGCAGAACGTGTCGGTGTCGGTGGCGAGGCCCCCGCACTTGGGGCAGATTTTCGGCATTATCTTACCGGGTTATCCCACTCTACCGTTGCGCCGGACCATTTTCAACAGAGCGATGCGCAGGATCACCGACACCACGCCGATCGCCGCCAGGACGAGGAAGACCCTCGAGAAGGGTCCGTCTCCCGTGATGCAGGTCGCCAGGAGGGGCGCCAGAGCACCGACGCCGAAGCCCATCGTGAAGTACACCCCGTAGACCATCCCGTGCCGGCTTCCTTTGCTGTACCGGGCCACCATCATGTTCACGATGGGCTGGGAGGCGAAGTAGAAGGCCGCGAACAGGACGCCGAAGGCCAGGACCGGCAGACCGGCCAGCAGACCCATGCCCAGGAGACACGTCGTGAACGCGGCGCCCACCACGAGGAGCCAGGTCGCGAATCCGCGCGAGTCGGCGGCCCTTCCGCCCAGCGTCTGTCCGAGGATCGCGCTGAGGTACGTGAGCGAGGCGAGCGTCCCGCCGATGGCAGCTGCGGCCGAGGCGATCGAGCCCGTGCCGCCGCCATGCAGGAGGCTCGAGAGCGACTGCAGGATCGCCGCCGCGGCATCGGGAAGGGCCGGGGCTACCTCGCCCGCGTAGAACATGGGCAGGAAGGTCACGACGCCCCTGTAGACGAGCCCGGCGCAGGCCGCCTCGATGAGCAGGAGAAGGAGGATGGACCAGCCAGGCAGGCTCCTCATCCCCTTCGCCGGCTCCTTCTCCTGCGGCTGCGCGTCGGACCCCTCCCTGACGAACAGGAGGGAGAGCATGAGGAGCACCGTGATGCACCCCGCCACGAGGTAGGCCATGCGCCAGCCGCCGAGAGCGGCGATGAACCCGAAGGCCGCCGGCGCGATCACGATCGCCGCGGCGCCGCCCACGCCGTGGATGCCCAGCGAGCGGCCGTGGTATCTCCTGTACGTGCGCGAGAGCAGGGACAGCCCGGCCGGGTGGTAGAGGCCGAGCCCGACTCCCAGCAGGGCGAGCGAGGCCGCCACGAGGCCCGCGCTCGGCGACAGCGCCACGGCGAAGCACCCCGCCGCGCACAGCCCGGTGCCGAGCAGGAGCAACCTGCGCGACCCGAACCTGTCCGAGAGGTAGCCGGCGGGAAGGCCTCCGAGCCCCATCGTGATGTAGGCCGCGGTGCCGATGGCGCCGAAGAGCACCACCGAGCCCTTGAACTCCACGATGAGCAGCGGCAGGACCACGGGGAAGATGTGCTCGAGGGCATGGACGTTGCCGTGGATGCAGGAGGTCAGCGCGGCCACGCCGCGCGGCTCTCTGGGCGGGCTTACCGGCATCTCAGAACCGCAGGACCCCGCCTGCGGTGTAGGAGCCGCAACGCGGCGCCGGGAGGGCCGCAACGAACTCCTCCTCGACCAGCGCGGCGCGGGGCGTCAGGGCGCCGTCGAGGACGAAGGCGGGATGCGTGCCGGACAGCGGCACGATCAGCTTGACGTGGTGGACGCCGGGTATGATCTGTCCGTAGAGGCCGGACGCCCCGGACAGCGTGACGCCCAGGTGCTTGACCGCTCCCGTGAGGGGCGCCCACGTGGGACAGCCGTCGCCCGGCGCGGGCTTGCCGTCGAGGAGCGCCTGGCACGTCTCGGACAGGATGAGGTAGCTGCCGGTGGCGCAGTGACCGAGCCCCGAGCGCAGCTTCTCGGTGAGGGTCACGGCGCCGGTGTCCAGACCGATGCGCACCGACTCGATGGCCGCTCCCATGGAGGCGCTCGACGGATGCATGAGCAGCCTCTCGACGGGCTCCTGCAGGCACGTCGCACCCGCCTCCGCGAGGAGCATCAGCGCCGCGAGCGTCTCCATGGCCGTGAGATTCCTCTCGTAGGCCGCGCAGAGCGCGTCGACGTGCGCGTCGAGGGGCACGCCGAGCGTGCGGAGACCCGAGGCGGCGTTGATCCTCACGAACTCGTCAGAATCGGCGATCCCCTCGAGGAAGCGCTCCACCTTATCGCCCTTATCGAAGGCCTGCGAGAGGCCCAGCGCGAGCATGGCATGGGCCCGCGTCGAGGCGTCGGCGTCCGAGAGCGCGGCATCGATCAGCGCGCGGCCCTGCTCGCCCTCGATGTGCCAGAGCCGCGGCGCGAGCGCCCGCCTGAGCTCGACCCTCTTGCCCGTGAGCATCGAGGCGATCGCCTCCTCGAACGCGTCATCCCGGCTCAGGACGGCCGCACGCGCGCCAAGGGCGATCCAGCGCACGTCCTCCTCCTGCAGCAGGGCGTGGACGAAGCCGCGCGCCTCCTTGGACGAGGCACCGTCCATGACGAGGCCCAGGAGAGCGAAACGGATTCCCGACCCGGGACACGGCTCGGCGCCCGAGGCCTCGTCCTCGAGCAGATCCACCAGCGGCACGAGAGCGGCCGCGGGCCTCTCGTCCGCGAGGACCTCGGCGGCCCGGAGGCGCACGACCGGTGAGGAGGAGGCGAGCGCGTCCACGAGGATTTCGATGCCGATGGTCTCGCCCAGCTCCAGCAGGGCCGCGGCGGCCTCGACCGTCTCCTCCTCCCATCTCGACGCGAGATGAGGCACGAGCAGGGGCGCAGCCTCCTCGATCTTCCACCGTCTGACGAGCTTCAGGGCCACCATCCGCACCGCGCGATCCTCGTAGCACAGGGCGTCCGCGATGACCTCGCGGGACGCGGGGTCGGCACCGACGTCCTCGAGGATCACGCCCGCGACGGAGAGGGCGTGCTCCTGGATCTTCGGCGTGGGGTCACCGACCAGCGCAAGGGCGAGCTGGAGCGCCTCGGGATCGTGGATCCCGTGAAGCACCGCAAGCACGTCACTCTTGCGCTCGGGCGCCATGCCGAGGAGCCTCTTGAGGCCGGGAAGGTACTTCGCATCGGGGTGGAAGGCCGCGACCTTGACGATCCGTCGCAGCGCATCCGCATCCCACGACGTCATCATGGCCGAAGCCAGGGCGTCCACGGACGGCGCGCCGTGGGCGGAGAGCGCGTGGAGCGCCTGGTCGCGCAGGGCGGGCACCTCGAGCAGCTCGAGCAGGAGCTCGAACGCCGCGCGATCCTCGATCCTGCCCAGCGCCTCGACCACGTACCGCCCGAGCACGTGGTCGTCCAGCATGGGCCTGAGCTCGGCCACGGCCGCAGGGTCGCCGATCTTGCCCAGCGCGCTCAGGGCGGCGACCCTGACCTCGTGCTCCGAGTCGCCCATGGCCTTGACGGCGAACGGGTAGGCCTGGGCCGGATCGATGGTCGTGACGGCGAGCAGGGCCTGGCCCCTCATGGAGGGATTGTCGCTCTCGAGCAGCGGCAGGAACGAGATGAACGTCCCCCTGACCTCGAGCTTGCCCAGGCCCTGGATCGCGTACACCCGCACCTGGTGATAGGGGTCGGAAAGGATCTGCACGGACAGGCTCTTGACGGGATCGAGATCCGCTGCGCCCACGTACAGGTCGAGCAGGCTCCTCACGCACACGGCTCTCACGTCGAGATCCGCGTCCGTGACCATCATGGCCACCCTCTCCCTCTGGCCGATCGCGCCGATGAGGCTCAGGATCTCGCAGGCCGACCGCCTCATGTCCGGATCCGCCAGATCGAGCCAGTCCACCAGCGTGTCCTCGAGCTTCTTGCCGTCCTCGCCGACGGGAGCCTTCCACCTCGAGCGCTCGAGGTCCGCGAGCGCCCTCGCCGCGGTCAGGTTCGTGACCTCGTCACTCCTGTCGAGGAGCTCGAAGAGAAGTTCGACCGACTCGTCCGTCCCGGCAAGCTTGAGGATCTGGACGTCCTGGAACGTCACGGGCATGTGGCTCGAGGCGACCCGATCGATGGTCTGCTGCAGCTCCGTGGGCCACATGAAGCTCACGCCGGTGAGCACGATCCACATGGGCACGAGCCCCACGCAGAGCCTGCTTCTGCCCGTTGCCCTCTTCACGGCGGGTCAGCATAGCATGATCTGCATCCTGTTGCGCGACCCCCCGATTTCTGATTCAGTAGATCTCCATCATGAGCGATTCAGAGCGCACGAGCCTTCCCTCCAACGCCCACGAGGAGCTCAAGCCCGGCGAGACGTACGTCCCGGCCATCCCGCCCGACAGGCCCTGCAGGGAGGTGACGGTCCGCTCGGTCGTCACGGGTTTCGTCATGACGCTCATCTTCTCGGCCGCGGTGGCGTACCTCACCCTCAAGCTGGGGCAGGGCCTCGAGGCGGCCATCCCCATCTCCATCCTGGCCATCGGCCTGGGCTCGGTCCTCAAGCGCCGCTCGACCCTCCTCGAGAACGTCAACATCGTCGCCATCGGCGCCACGTCGGGCATCGTGGTCGGAGGCTCCCTCTTCGTGATGCCCGCGATCCACATCCTGAACCTCTCGCACCTCTCGAGCTTCTTCCAGATCTTCTTCGTGCCGCTGCTCGGAGCGATCCTGGGAGTCCTCCTGCTCATCCCGTTCCGCCGCTACTTCGTCTCGAAGATGCACGGCAAGCTGCCCTTCCCCGAGGCCACGGCCTGCACCGAGGTGCTGGTCACGGGCGAGAAGGGGGGCTCGCAGGCCAAGGTCCTGCTCTACGCCATGGGCATCGGCGCGCTCTACGACGGATCGGTCCTGATGCTGGGCACCTGGCGGGAGAACTTCACCACCGCGTCGGTGGGCTTCCTGGACTTCCTCACCTACAAGGTGAAGGCCGTCTTCTCCCTGAACACCACCGCCGCCATCGCGGGCCTGGGCTACCTCATCGGCCTGCGCTACGCGGCGTTCATCCTCGCGGGCTCGTTCTTCTCCTACTTCGTGGTGGTCCCGATCATGGGCTTCATGGGCAACTTCATCGACGTGCCCATCGGCGTGGGAGTCGAGCCCCTCTCGAAGCTCGGCGCCGAGGACCTCTTCTACGAGTACGCGCGATACATCGGCATCGGCGGCATCTTCGCCGCGGGCCTCATCTCCATCATCAAGATGCTGCCGGTCATGTTCCAGGCCTTCGGGGCGGGCTTCAAGGAGATCGCAAAGATGATCCGCCAGCGCGGCAGCTCCACCTCCACGGGAGATCTGCCGCGCAACGAGCAGGACATCCCCATGCCCGTCGTGATGGGCCTCATCCTGCTCGTCGTGCTCGTCATCTGGGTCTACTTCCGCTTCTCCGTGCTCACGAGCTTCGACAACGCCACCCTGCTCTCCATCGTGGCCGTGAGCGTGGCCTTCATCATCGCGCTCCTGTTCTCGGCCGTGAGCGCCTGGGCCGTGGCCATGATCTCGGTCACGCCCATCTCGGGAATGACCCTGATGACGCTCCTCATCTCGGCCGTGATCCTCTCGAAGCTCGGCATGACCGGCGAGAAGGGCATGCTGGGCACACTGCTCATCGGCGGCGTCGTGTGCACGGCCCTGTCCATGAGCGGAACGCTCATCACCGAGTTCAAGATGTCCTACTGGCTCGGAGCGACGCCGAAGAAGGTCCAGTGGTCGAACATCATCGGCTCGGTCGCCGCGGCCCTCGTCGTCACGGCCGTCATGATCCTGCTGGCCAAGACCCACGGGTTCGTGAAGTCCGATCTGCACCCGAACCCCCTACCCGCCCCCCAGGCGAACGCCATGGCGGACGTGCTCAAGACGATCATGCTCACTCCCGACCCCACCAAGGTCTTCCTCTACGGCATCGGGGCCACCATCGCGCTCATCATCGAGATGCTCGGCGTCTCGAGCCTGGCCTTCGCGCTCGGCATGTACATCCCCATCGAGTACAACTCGCCCATCATCGCCGGAGCGATCGTGGCCCACTTCGTGAGAAAGAGCGGTGGCAAGAACAGGAAGCTCTCCGATGCCCGCTACAACAGGGGCATCCTGCTCTCCTCCGGGCTCATCGCCGGCGGCGCCCTCATGGGCGTGCTCTCGGCCATCCCGAAGCTCTTCGAGAAGGTGGAGGGGGAGCTCATCCCGGTCTTCAAGATCGGCGAGACGCCGATGGGCAACTGGCTCGGCCTCGCGAGCTTCCTCATCCTGTGCAGCTACATCTACTGGGACGCCAGGCGCGCCAAGGCCGAGGACGCCGGGCCTTCACTGGAAATGTAACGTTCTCAAGGAGGTAGACGTCCATGTCTAACCCTGTCATCGAACTTCTCGAGGCCCGTCTGGCCACCCGTTCCATCATGCCCGTCGCCCTGCCCGACGACGTCATCGAGGACCTCGTGGAGGCCGCGCGGCTGGCTCCCTCCTGCCGCAACTTCCAGCCCTGGCGCTACCTGTTCCTGACCTCGTCCATGGCGCTCGAGAACGGCCGGAACGTGCTCGCGCCCGGCAACCTCTCGTGGGCCGGCACGGCGCCCCTTCTCATCATCGGCCACACCCGCAAAGAGGACGACTGCGTGATCAAGGACGGACGCGCCTACCACCAGTTCGACCTGGGCATGAGCGTTATGAACATCATGCTCGCCGCCACCCACCACGGCCTCACCGCCCGCCCCATGGCCGGGTTCGATCCCGTGAAGACACGCGCGTTCTTCGACCTGCCCGATGACGCCGAGCCCATCATCATGCTCGCCGTCGGCAAGCCCGGGGACGACGAGGCCGAGCACCTGCCCGAGCACTACCGGGGCATCGAGGGAAAGCGCGAGCGCAAGGACGCCGGGGAGATCGTCACGGTCCTGTGAAGTCCTCGAGCTTCTTCCCGAGCTCGATCACGATGAGCTCGGTGTCGTCCGGCTGGCCCGTGCCCGTGTGCCGGCCGCAGCTGAACGGGTAGTTGTTGTCGTTGACGACGACGATGCGGCCGGTATCGAGCACCACGATGCCCTCGATGGTGAAGAACGGGAACGCGAACTCCGGGCCCACGCCGCAGTCCCCGGGATCGGCGGGAAGGGAGATTCCGCGAGGGTCGGGGATGTGCAGGAGATCGACGAGCAGGCTCTTCACGACCGGCGCCTCGACGATCGCCAGGTCCACGTCGAACACGGCCTTGAACGCGGCGGCGGGCCCCTCTGCGTCGTCGCGCTCGATGACGAGGCCCTTCGTGGCACCGTACATGACGAAATCCCCGATCGAGGTGGATCCCTCCTCGAGCACGTATCGCCAGGTCGTTCCCGTGAAGGTGCGCGACTCGAGGTCGAACTCGTGGATGAGAAGAGTGCGCTCCTGCCCGCCCTCGAGCGGCTTCTCGAGCATGGGCAGGAGCTTCGTCCCGTCCTCGCTCAACGCCATGCCCTCGATGCCGCCCGACCGGGGCACGCGGGGAGGCCCGTCCTGGAACGTGACGCGGTAGGGCCAGGACAGGCCCGCGAGCCACGGGGTGTTCGCGCCCTGCTCGTCCTGGAGATTGCCGCCCCTGCCGGAGCCGGGCATGGACGGGTCGGGGAACACTGGGAAGTCGCCGAACAGGCACGCGGTGCGGATCTGCGGATGCTCCTCCTGCACGACGAGGAGCGAGCCGAGCTCGAAGCTCTGGATGGACGTCCTCGACTGCAGGCCGGCCTTCACGATCGCTCCGGCCACGGCGCGTGCGCTCTTCACGGGGCCGGCCGTGAGATCCCTGAACTGTGCCCGGGGGTTGAGCTTGACCTCGACGTTGAAGCGGACCTGCCGGGCGTTCGCCGCCCTGCTCTTCGCCTCCGGGTGCTGCTCGCCCGGACCGCTCGCGTACCAGTCGGCGTAGAAGCCCGCGAACTGCAGGAGCTGCTCCAGCGTGGGCATGACGTAGACGTGGCCGAGGTCCTTCTCCTGGGCGAAGGCGGCGGAGACGGGCGAGAGGGCCGGATCGTTCTCCTGCGCCGGGCGGTCGGGCAGCAGCACGTCGCACACGAACGCGGCCTGGATCTCCGCGGCCTCGAGATCCTTGATGAGGACGCCGTCGTGCGGCGCACCGTCCGCCCGGCGGCACTTCCAGGGCTCGACGTGCGGGTCGTGATTCAGCATGGGAACGCCGTCGGCCGAGACAACGGCGTCGGTCTCGAGCGTCGTGGCCAGGTGGTCCAGCGCCGCCTCCATCGAGGGGAGGGTGTTCTCGGGCCTGAGGCCTCGCGCCCCCCTGTGGCCCTGCAGGTCGAAGGGACGGGGCGGCGGCCCGTCTTCATCAAGAACGCCGCGCAGGACGTCCGGCCTGTCCGTGATGATGCCGTCCACGCCCAGCTCGATGAGGGCGCGCATCCGGCCCGGGGCGTTCACGGTCCACGGGACCACGTCGAAGCCGGCCTCGTGCAGGGAGCCCACGTCGAAGATCTCGCTCGAGGCCGCGGCCAGCCCGGGCGGGGGCTGGACCCTCGTGGGCACGGCCGTGGCGGGATCCCCGTCCGCGAGCATGAGGTGCCAGGGCGAGA
>JAFDER010000090.1 GCA_019310245.1 Deltaproteobacteria bacterium | reverse complement strand
TCGTCATTCCTGTCGATTAAGGCGACGATGCGTGAACGTCGAGCCCTACGGAAGGCCCGGGAAGGCGTCCACGTACTTGACGTCGAAGTCGCTGAACGCGTCCACCACCTTCACGGTGAAGTCCGGGAACGCGTCCACCTTCTTCCACTGACCGCAGTTGTCCGGGAACGCGTCCACCATCTTGACGTTGATGTCCGGGAACGCGTCCACGATCTTGATCTCGAAGTCCGGGAACGCATCCACGAACTTCACGTCCCCGGCGAGCTTGACGCCCTTGTACGTGCAGTCGTCCTGGATCTTGTCGTCCGATGCCGCCGACGGAGGCGGTCCCGCGTACGATGCGTGGTGCGGTTGCGGCTGTGGGCTGTACGCGGGCTCCCGGTACGACGTCCTCTGAGGCGCAGGCGCACTCGTCGGGTCCTCGGCCGCGGGCATGTAGACCGTGCAGCCGCACACGAGCAGTGCGAGACAGATCGAGATTGCGCGATGAAGGTGCATGACGACCTCCTCTCGAGCCCCATTCCCCGGATCCCCGCCGCAATCTACCACCGGCACCCCACCCGGGCAACTATTGACTCCCGGACACCACTCAACCCATACATCAGGGACGGGAGAGACCACATGACGGCTGGCCGGTTGACCGCCATGGACATCCTCAGGCACCTGGACCGCTCGAACTGCCGCGAGTGCGACGTGCCCACCTGCATGGCATTCGCAGCTCTCGTGATCCAGGGTCAGAAGGCCCTCGCCGACTGCCCGCGCCTCGCACCGGAGATCGTGGAGAAGCTATCGGGGACCGTCACCGCCGTCGTCAGGACCGGAGAGGATCTGCGCAGCGAGATGACCGAGCAGATCCGGGCCCAGGTGGCAGGCATCGACTATCCCGGGGCCGCAGAGCGCATCTCCGCATCCATGAACGGTGACCGGCTGTCGATCCGGTGCCTGGGCAAGCCGTTCGAGCTGGATCCCGACGGAGCCCTGCACTCCGAGTGCCACGTCAACTCCTGGGTCCACCTTCCCCTCCTAAACTACGTGACGACCTGCCAGGGCCGGGCTCCGAGCGGCGAGTGGGTCACGTTCGACGAGCTCTCGAACGCGAGGGACTGGGTGCGCTTCTTCTCCCACCGATGCGAGAACGCGATGAAGAAGATCGCGGACCGGGATCCCGATCTCTTCATCGACTCCCTGGACCTGTTCAGCGGCGCCCACGTGGAGAAGCGGCCCGCCGACAGGTTCTCCACGGCAGACGACGCCATCGTCCTCAAGCCCCTGCCCCTCGTCCCGCTCATGATCGCCTACTGGCGGCCCGAGGACGGGTTCGAGTCCACGCTCACCCTGTTCTTCGACCGCACGGCCGAGGTGAACCTGGGCGCAGAGGCCATCTACATGCTCACCACCGGGCTCGTCGAGATGTTCAAGAAGATCATGGTCAAGCACGGCCGCAAACCGGGCTGAGGGTGGAATTGCAGCGGCCCGCCTTCTGCTGGCGCCCCGGGTGCGCTAGAAGGAGGTGCCATGGACGTTCTGGAGACGCTGATGCTCGTCTCGGGAGGGCTCGCGGCCGGCACGCTCGGCGGAATGCTGGGCATCGGCGGCGGGATCGCCCTCATGCCTCTCCTGCGATTCGTGGTGGGGCTCTCGCCCGCAGTGGCGGCCGGAACGTGCGCGGCCGCCGTGTTCTTCACCACCCTGGGCGGCAGCTACAGGCACTACAGGCTCGGACACCTGGACATCCGATCCGTGGTGCCGATCATCATCGCGGGAGCGACGACGACGGGCGTCTTCTCGCTGTTCTTCCTCACCCTGGCCAGGCGAGGCCACTGGCTGGACCTGGGCATCGGGCTGGTCTTCTGCCTGATCTCGCTTCGCATGATCGCCGAGGGGACGCGCAGGGCAGGCCGGGACCGGGGAGCGGAGACGGGAGGCAGCGAGGTCACGGGAAGCCTCCCTCACAAGATCGGCATCGGCGCCGCGGCCGGGGTGCTTCCGGGCCTGCTGGGCATCGGGACGGGGGGCGTCCTGGTTCCGGCCTTCACCTTCCTCCTGAAGACGCCGATCAGGACGGCCATGGCCGCATCGCTGCTCTGCTTCTGCTTCAACGCCCTGATCAGCTCGGCCTTCAAGCTCGCCCAGGGGTTCATGGACGTGGGCGTGGCGCTGCCGATCTGTCTCGGCACCCTTCTCGGAGCGAACCTGGGAGCGGTCCTGAACAGGCGTTTCTCCCTCAGGAAGCTGAAGCTCCTGTTCGGGTTGGTCTTCGGGCTCATCTCGCTGAGGTTCATCTGCTCATTCATCGAGGGAACGACATGACAGGCATTCTAGAACGCACCAGAAGCCGGTTCCGGGACATCGTCAGGAGGGAACACCTGCTCGGCGAACGCGTCCGCGTACGGGTCGGACCGCTCACTGCCGAGGAGGCCATCGGAGCACCCGAGCGCAGGGACTTTCCGATCATCATCGGCAAGGAGCGGGTCGTCGAGGCCGAGATCCTGGGCTCGAGAGGCCATGCGTACACGGACTCGCCCCGCACGTTCGAGGGTACGCTCGAGCAGGTCCTGGACCTCGAGCTGACCGGGAACCGGGAGCGCGCGGTCTTCGTGTCCGTCCTGAACGCGGTCATGGCACACCTGGGCCTGGTGACGGCGACGGTGCATTGCCGGGACGACGAGCCCGAGAGGTGCGCCGTCGAGATCGCGGCCCGCCTGCACGACAGGTACGGCAAGGTGAGCGTCGGGCTCATCGGGCTGAATCCGGCCATCGCCGAGAGGTTGATCGACGTCTTCGGCGAGGATCGCGTCCTCATCACGGATCTGGCCCCGGACAGCGTGGGCAAGACCCGGTTCGGGGTCGAGGTCCGGGATGGAGGCACCTTCACCAACGAGCTCATCGACCGCTCCGACCTGGTCCTGCTGACCGGAACCACGCTGGTCAACGCCACGTTCGACGCGATCCGGAGCCGCATCGAGACCGCTGGCAAGACCGGAATCGTCTACGGGGTGACCGCCGCCGGAGCGGAGAATCTGATGGGATTCGAGAGGATGTGTCCCTGCGGCAGGGACGGCTGACGGGCCATTCTGCAGTGGCGCGGCTTGCGTGAGGTTCAGGACTGGCTAAATATTCCCCGGCGAGATGCCCACTTACGATTACGCGTGTGAATCCTGCGGGGAGTTCGAGCTCCAGCAGTCCATCATCGAGCCGGCCAGGAAGACCTGCCCGCGCTGCGGCGGGCCGGTGCGGAGGCTGATCTCCGGAGGCACGGGCTTCATCCTGAAGGGGAGCAGCTCGGCCGCTCTGGACTGTGGACACGAGAAGCCGTGCTGCGGCCGCGAGACGCGCTGTGACAAGCCCCCCTGCGGAAAGTGAGAACGACCATGTCCGACCTGGACGAGTTCCTCGAGCAGTCACAGGACCTGCTGCTCGCGGAGGTGCGCGAGCACTACTCCGAGAAGGTGGTGGATCACTGGCAGCACCCGAGAAACCCCCGCGTCATGCACGGCCCGGACGGCCACGCCCTGCGCCAGGGTGAGTGCGGTGACGACATGGAGATCTTCCTGCGGATCAGGGGAGGCCGGGTCACAGAGGCCAGCTTCATGACCGACGGATGCCTGACCTCGATCGTCACGGGCTCCATGGCGGTGGAGCTGGCCACGGGCAGGAACGTGGGCGAGGCCAGGGCCATCTCTGCCCGGGACATCCTGGACGGTCTCGACGGCCTGCCCGGGGAGAGCGAGCACTGCGCCGAGCTGGCCTCCGAGACGCTCAGGGCGGCGGTGAAAGACTACCTGCTCTCGCAACGAGAGCCGTGGAAGAAGATCTACCAGCAAGATTGACATGCACGGGGCGCGATCCCATATATAGTAGTGAACGTATCTGGTATACTATCACGCTGACCATGAGCAGGTTGCTTCTACAGGGTGCCATCATCTTCCAGATCCTGGGCGGAGGGTACCTCGTGACGTCCTCCGCGGACGCTCATGGCGAGGACGAGCACATCGACCTGATGGCCTCCTGCATCGACGGCTGTGACGACTCCTGCGATCCCGGGCTGCCCTGCGCGGACGACTGCGCGTGCACCTGCTGCCCGGGCCACGGCTTCGTGATGCCCCAGGACTGCTACCGCGTCGACCTCGGCATACAGGACGCCAGGGCGTTCGCGCGGCCGCCCGAATCTCTCCACTCGAGCACCTTCACCCATCGCATCTATCGTCCCCCCCGCACGGCGTAACCAGACCCGGTAAAACTCGCGGTCCCGGGCACCCGGCGTGCTCGTGGACCGATCGACCATCTCACTGCGATGAGGACGGTGGAATGCACGTTTGCAAGATCCATGTGATCGCTCCCCTGCTGCTGCTGTCGGGACTGGCCGTCCCGGTCCAGGCGCGTGCCGGGGGAGCAGAATTGCTCCTGTGGCAAGACGTGGTGGACCTCGTGGAGGGCCACCCGGTCACGGACAAGACGATGGCCCTGCAGGCACTGGCAGTGTCGGAGCTCTCGGAGGCCAAGCAGTACCCGAACCCGAAGATCGGAGTGGGCGTCGGGTACGGCGATCCCACGGGAGGCGGGAGCGGGAAGGTCGTGTGGGACCTGGAGCTGACCGTGCCTCTCGAGTGGATCGCCGAGAGGAAGCACCTGAAACAGCAGGCCGAGAAGGGGATCGAGGCCGCGGGATACGAGGGCGAGGCGCTGGGGCTGGTGGTCCTGCTCGAGCTCAGGCGGATGTTCGTGACGATCGCTCACGACGAGATGCTTCTCGCCTCCCTCGAGGCCAGCGAGCAGCACATGTCGGAGTTCGTGGCGACCATCAAGATGAAGGCCGACGTGGGGGATCTGCGCAAGGTGGAGCTGACGCGGGTGGAGATCGAGCTCGCGAAGGTCAGGCTCGTGAGCGAGAAGGCGCTCATCGCGGCTTCCGCTCACAGGGCCCGGCTCGATCTGTGGCTGGGCGGCAAGCTTCCCGACGATTTCAAGGTGGATTTCCACGTCCTGGCATTGCCCGACGTCCCGACGCTGGAGGAGGCCATGGACGACGTGAGCTCGGGGCACCCGCTCCTCAAGGCCGGCGCCCTCAAGGTGGAGGCCGCCGCGGCCGGAGTGAAGGCCCAGAAGCACGCGGCATTCCCCGAGATGGCCATCGGCGGGTTCGTGGAGCAGGAGCTGGACGTCGCGAAGTACGGGGGGCTCTTCACCATGTCCCTGCCCCTCTGGAGCTGGAACAAGGCCGGCGTGGACAAGGCCGAGGCCGAGAAGCTCGAGGTCGAGAGCGAGGAGGCCCTCGTCCTGCTGATGCTCGGGTCCCGGGTTCTCGCGGCCCACTCGGACGCGAGCCAGGCGAACGCGGCGGCCGTGCAGTACCGGGACGAGATCCTGCCCAGGGCGCGGCTGGCGGTCGAGGACGTTCAGAAGGCCTACGACGAGGGCGACGCCGACCTCATCGACCTCATCGATGCCAGGAGAACGCTGGTCTCGACGCAGATCGAGTACGCGGGAGTGCTCCTCGAGCTCCACCTCGCGGTCGCCGATCTCGAGATTCTCACGGGAGGAGGTGTCTCATGAACGGGAACACGAAGATGTCGCTGCTGGCGGTCGCCGCCGTCGCGCTCGTCTCCTGCGCCGGGTGCAAGGGGGGCGGAACCGACGAGCACGAGGGCCATGATCACGAGGATGATGAGGAGGAAGGCTCCGACATGGAGCTCTCGGTGCGGGATCTGTTCGAGCAGGAGTGCGAGCACGCGATCAGGGGGCGTCGTGGACATCGACGCGCCCATCGAGCTCAACGGCGAGATCCAGGTCAACGACCTGAGGACCGTGCACATGAGCACGCGCGTCGAGGGCGTGATCGCCTCGACCCACGTGGACATGGGCCAGTGGGTGGAGGAGTCCCAGGTGCTGTTCGAGATCGACAGCGTGGAGCTCGGGGAGGCGGAGATGGCCTTCGTCGAGGCCAAGTCCGATCTGGGGATCGCCGGCAAGAATCACGACAGGCAGCTGAAGCTCAGGAAGGCCGGGGTGACCTCCGAGAGGGAGTACCTCGAGGCCAAGCAGGCGCTCGCGCAGGCCAGGGTCGATCACGACACGGCTCGCAAGAAGCTGCTGCTGCTCGGCATGAGCGTTAAGGACGTCAAGACGATCGCCAGGAAGGTCAAGGGCGAGAAGTTCGGCAGGCTCGAGATCCGCTCCCCGCTGGCCGGGACGGTCATCTCGCTGCACGCGCCCGTGGGAGAGCTGCTCGAGCCCGGCGACGAGGTTCTCACGGTGAGCGACCTGTCGTCGTTGTGGGTGTGGGTGGACATCTACGAGAACGACCTCGCCGAGGTGGTCGAGCATCACGAGAGAGGAGACCTGCGCGCCACCGTGGAGGTGCAGGCCTGGCCAGGCGAGGAGTACACCGGGACGGTCGACCTCGTCGGGGCGACCATGGAGGAGGCGACCCGGACCGTGAAGGCGCGGATCTCGATATCGAACCCCGACGGGAGGCTCCGGCCGGGCATGTTCGGGCAGGTGAGGCTGTACGTCCCGGTGGGCAAGGCAGTTCTGGCCGTGCCCGACACGGCCGTGCAGTCGGACGAGGGCGTGGATTTCGTGTTCGTGCACGTCAAGGACGAGTACTTCATCAGACGCAAGGTCGAGACGGGCCGGAAGGCAGGCTCCCTGGTGGAGATCGTCTCCGGTCTCGAGAGTGGCCAGTCGATCGTCGTCAAGGGCGCGTTCCTGCTCAAGTCGGACGTCCTGCGCTCGAAGATGGGCGCCGGGTGCGCGGACTAGGAGGCGCGGCATGCACTGGATCGTGAAGATCGTCCTCAAGCAGCGCATGCTCGTCCTGCTCGGAGCCGCCGCGGTGGTCATCCTGGGGGCCGTCTCGTGGAACCGTCTGCCCATCGACGCGTTTCCCGACGTGACGAACGTCCAGGTCATGATCCTGACCGAGGCAGAGGGCCTGGCGCCCGTGGACGTGGAACAGCAGGTGAGCTTCCCCATCGAGTACGTGATGGGCGGGCTGCCTGACGTCAAGGACGTCAGGTCGCTGTCCAAGTCGGGGCTCTCGCGCGTCGTGGTGGTGTTCGAGGACGACGTGGACATCTACTTCGCCCGTCAGATCGTGTTCGAGAGGCTGCAGGTGGCGCGCGACAGGCTGCCTCCTGGAACGGAGCCGGAGCTCGGACCGATCAGCACGGGACTGGGCGAGATCTTCCAGTACACGCTCGAGTCGGAGAGCCACTCGCTCATGGAGCTGCGCACCATCCAGGACTGGCTCATCGCGCCTCAGCTCAGACCCCTCGACGGCGTCAACGAGGTCAACAGCTTCGGCGGGTTCGTCAAGCAGTACCACATCATCGTGGACCCCGACCGGCTGCTCAAGTACGACCTGGCGCTCCATGACATCACGCAGGCCGTTGCCGGGAACAACGCCAACGCGGCGGGCAGCTTCATCGTCAAGGACTGGGAACAGGAGTACATCCGGAGCGTGGGCCTGTACGGCGCGGTCTCCGGGACCGGACCCGTCGAGGACATCGGGAGCATCGTCCTCGGGGAATCGGACGGCACGCCCCTCTACCTGAAGGACGTCGCCGAGGTGAGGGTGGGCCCCCAGACCCGGCAAGGTGCGGTCTCGCGCGACGGCAAGGGAGAGGTCGTGGCCGGCATGGTGATCATGCTCAAGGGCGCGAACTCGAGAGATGTGGTGACGCGGGTCAAGGACGCGCTCCCGCGCATCCAGGGATCCCTGCCCGAGGGAGTGAAGCTGAACGTGTTCTACGACCGCATCGACCTCGTGCGGGCCGCCGTTGGCACGGTGGGATGGGCGCTCATGCAGGGATGCGTTCTGGTGATCCTCGTGCTCTTCCTCGTGCTCGGAAACCTCAGGGCCTCCCTGCTCGTGGCCCTGTCCCTGCCGCTGACGGCCCTCGCAGCCTTCATCATGATGGACCAGGCGCAGGTGACGGCGAATCTCATGAGCCTGGGAGGGCTCGCGATCGCCATCGGGATGGTGGTGGACGGCTCCATCGTCGTGACCGAGAACGTCGTGCGGCACCTGGGCGAGCGCAGCGGGGCCGAGAACCGGATCGAGGTCATCGCCGAAGCCCTGCGCGAGGTGGCCCGACCCATCGTGTTCTCGATCCTCATCATCGCCATCGTCTTCATCCCGCTGTTCGCGCTCGAGGGCATCGAGGGCAAGATGTTCGAGCCCCTGGCCCTGACCATCATCTTCGCCATGCTCGGCTCGCTGATCGTGGCCCTCACGATCGTTCCCGCGGCCTCCTCGATGATCCTCGGCAAGGGCAGAAGCCTCGAGCTCCCGTTCCTCAGGGCGATCGGCTCTCGCATCAGCCTGTTCTACCGCAGGGTCCTCGTCTACTGCCTGGATCACCGGAAGCTATCGCTCGGCGCGGCCGGCCTCCTTTTCGCCCTCTCGCTCGCCATCGCCCCGCTCTTGGGATCCGAGTTCATGCCCGCCCTCGACGAGGGAGCCATCGCGATCAACGTCGTCCGGCTCCCCAACGCCTCGCTGGACGGATCGGTGGCCACGTCGGGCTACATCGAGAAGAAGCTGCTCGCGTTTCCCGAGGTCCAGACGGTCGTCTCCAAGACGGGGCGCGCCGAGATCTCGGAGGACCCCATGGGGCCCGAGCAGAGCGACATCCTGATCGTGCTCGAGCCGCGCAGGCAGTGGAAGAACGGCAGGAGCCGGGCAGAGCTCGTCGCGGCCATGCAGGCAGAGCTCGCGAGGGTCCCGGGCATCCGCCCGTCGTTCAGCCAGCCCATCGCGCTGCGCGTCAACGAGCTGATCTCCGGCATCAAGAGCGATCTCGCGGTGAAGATCTTCGGGCCGGATCTCGATGTGCTCGAGGAGACGGCGGGCGCGGTCGCGTCCGCGATGTCCGGAGTCGAGGGGGCCAGGGACGTCAAGGTGGAGCAGATCTCCGGATTCGATCAGCTCGAGATCGTCCCGAAGAGGCGGGCCATGGCACGCTACGGGATCAACACGAAAGACCTCAACGAGCTCGTGGAGATCGCAATCGGAGGCAAGGTCGCGACGACCGTGGTCGACGAGCAGATGCGCTTCGCGGCCCTGGTCCGATTTCCCGAGAACCGGAGGGACGATGTCATGGCCGTGGAGAAGCTGCTGCTCTCCTCACCCACGGGCTCGCACGTGCCGCTCGGACTCGTCGCCGACATCAGCCGCGTCGAGGCTCCTGCGCAGATCAGCCGGGAGAACAACGTGCGCAGGGTGGTGGTGGAGGCGAACGTGCGCGGGCGCGATCTCGGAGGCTTCGTCGACGACGTCCGGGAGAGCATCTCGTCCATCGAGGCGTCCCTCCCACCGGGCTACTGGGTCGACTACGGGGGAACGTTCGAGAACCAGCGCAGGGCCATGGCCAGGCTCGCCCTCGTGGTGCCGACCTCGATCCTGCTCATCTTCATCATGCTCTTCTCGGCGTTCAGGTCCTTTCGCTCCGCCGGCATCGTCATCCTCAACCTGCCCTTCGCCCTGGTCGGCGGCGTGGCCCTGACGTTCATCGCCGGCATCAACCTGAGCGTGTCAACGGCCGTCGGCTT
The DNA here is from genome assembly GCA_019310245.1 of Deltaproteobacteria bacterium. GTDB lineage: Bacteria > Myxococcota_A > Polyangia > DRWM01 > DRWM01 > JAFDER01. Next base: position 6,618 of record JAFDER010000090.1, on the reverse strand, counting down.
CATCGCCCTGTTCGGCATCGCCGTGCAGAACGGCACGGTGCTCGTCACCTTCATGAACCAGCTCCGGGAGCGCGGCCTGCCCGTCCGCGAGGCCGTGCTCGAGGCCTGCCGGCTGCGCCTGCGGGCACTCGTCATGACGGCCGCCACCACGGTCCTCGGGCTCGCCCCCATGCTCTGGGCCATGGGCCCCGGCGGCGAGGTCCAGCGGCCTCTCGCGATCGTGGTCATCGGCGGGATGACCACCTCGCTCCTGCTCACGCTCCTCGTCCTGCCCGTGATGTACGAGTGGCTCGGCGTGAGACACCACCCCTCTTGACATGGCAGCAGGGCGTCCTATATTCAAACAATCGTTTGAATGAGTGAGGACCACGTCATGGCCATCAGCTCCCGTGCGTTCAAGGATGCCATCTACGACCAGCTCGCCCGCATCGGCAAGGCGGTCGCGAGTCCGCGCCGCCTGGAGCTCCTCGATCTGCTGTGCCAGGCACCGCGCACGGTGGAGGAGCTCGCGAGACGCTCCGGCCAGAGCACGGCCAACGCATCCCATCACCTGCAGGTCCTGCGTGCTGCACGACTCGTCGAGACCGAGAAGCAGGGGCCGTTCGTTCGCTACAGCCTCGCCGACGAGCGGGTCTGCGAGTTCTACCTGAGCCTGAGGACGCTTGCCGGATCGCGCCTCGCGGAGGTGGAGCGCGTCACCCGGGAGTACCTCGAGTCGCGCGGCACGATGGAAGCCATCGACAGGAGCACGCTCCTCGAGCGCGTCCACACGGGCCGGGTCACCGTCATCGACGTCCGGCCGGTCGAGGAATACGAGGCCGGGCACATTCCGGGCGCCCTCTGCGTGCCTCTCGAGGAGCTCGAGGCACGGCTGGTGGAGATACCGTCGAGCGGCGAGGTCGTCGCCTACTGCCGGGGGCCCTACTGCGTGCTCGCCGTCAAGGCGGTGCTCATGCTCAGGAAGAACGGATTCACGGCGGTCCGCCTGGAGGACGGCGTGCCAGACTGGCACAGGCGAGGCCTCGAGGTGACAACCGGACGGGAGCCATGATGCGGGATCAGGAAGCCCACTGGAACGACACCTTTGCCCGGAACGAGGACTTCTTCGGAGACGACCGGAGCGATCTCTCAACCGTGGCGCTCGACGTCTTCCGCCGCGAGGGCGTGCGGTCCGTCCTCGAGCTGGGATGCGGACAGGGCCGGGACACGATCTTCCTGGCGCGAAACGGCCTCCACCTGACGGCCCTGGACTACTCCAGCCGGGCCATCGAGGACCTCTCGTCCCGGGTGCAGGAGCAGGGTCTGGGCTCCAGCGTCGCGTCGATGACCCACGACGTGCGGCAGCCCCTCCCGCTGGAGGATGGATCGGTGGATGGCTGCTACTCCCACATGCTCCTGTGCATGGAGCTCTCGACCAGGCAGATCGCCTCGGTCCTGCGTGAGGTGCACAGGGTGCTCCGGCCCGGTGGAATCGCGATCTACTCGGTCCGGAGCACGCAGGACAGTCACTGCGGCGCCGGGCTCCAGCGACGCGAGTGCATGTTCGAGGTCGGGGGATTCGTGGTCCACTTCTTCAACCGGCAGAAGGTGAACGAGCTGTCGAGCGGATTCGACATCCTGCAGGTCGAGCGGATGCAGGAGGGGAGCCAGCCCAGGGAGCTGCTGGCGGTCACGATGCGGAGGCTGGATCGGGCGCCGACCACGGATTTCGAGGAGACGGCGCTCCCGACGGAGCACGACGTCCGGCTCCCCCGCAATCTCGAGCCGCGCGGCCGGACTTGAGGCCGCTGACACGCCTTGTACAGGCGTTCATGGAACCGGGCGGTCCGGTCCTCATGGCCTCGGTCCCGGCATCCGCCCACTTTTTTCGCCCAGGGGGGGATCTTGGGGCGGGGTTGCGCGTCCTATATATTGTAGAGAGTGCTGAAAGAGGAGTTCAGGAGGTGGGCCGAGCACGGCTGCCGCCTCTACGGCAACGACCCGTGGTTCTTCCTGCGGGAGCTCGCGCAGAACTCGCGCGACGCGGACGCACGCTCCATCGACGTCACCGCCCTGCGCGACGAGGCGGGACGCGAGGTCATCGCGTTCGAGGACGACGGCACGGGGATGAGCTTCGAGCACGCCCGCCGCTACCTCTTCAGGCTCTACGCGTCGAGCAAGGAGGACGATGAGCGCTCCGCGGGCAAGTACGGCATCGGATTCTGGTCGGTGCTCCGGTTCCGGCCCTCGCGCATCCTGATCGAGTCGAGAACGAGGAGCCGGAGATGGGCCATCCTCGTCGACGAGGACTTCACGCTTGCGCGGGCCGACTGCAGGCTGGAGCGTCGGGGCACGCGCATCACGCTCGAGCGCGAGCCCCGATTCAAGAACGAACGCGCCCTGCGCCACACCGTGCGCGACGCACTGAACCGCTACTGCCGCTACCTGCGCAGGAACGACCGCGGATTCACGAAGCTGCCCGTGGCGTTCAACGGACGAAACCTCACCCGGTCCATGAGGCTGCCGGGCCCCGTCTCCCTGAGCTTCAAGGAGGGCTCGGTGGAGGGAGCCGTGGGCCTGGCGGAATCGCCGAGGGTCAAGCTGCACGCGAGGGGCCTTCCCGTGTGGAACGGGGTCCTGCTCGACGAGCTGTCCCACACGGCCGACCGCGAGCCCGCGAACAGCGAGATCGCGGACGGGCTCGCGCCCGTGTTCCTGCTCAACGGCAACGACCTCAACGTGGTCATGTCGCGCCGGGCCGTGATCGACGACTCGGCCCTGGCGAAGGTGCGCCGCAAGGCGCGCACGGCCCTGGGCCGGCTCGTCAGGCTGCACATGGAGCACACGTTCCCGCGCTCATGGCCGAGACGGATCATCGACGGCCTGCAGAGGACGTGGAACATGGGCCGGGTCAAGCCCGCGTACGTGGTGCTCACCGTCCTTCTCGCCGTGCTGGCGACGCTCGTCGCGACGCGCATCCCGGGCCTGCGCCTCGCGGAGCAGAGCGCCCCGGTCTCCTTCCTCCCGGGCACGTACTCGGGGCCGGTGGTCGAGGGGCCTCCATCCGGGGTCATCGTGGACCTGACCTACGAGCCCGCCGGCCAGGCCTGGTTCAAGATCATGACGGCCGACAGATACGACCCGGCGCGGGGGTTCATGGTCCGCGACCGGAAGGCCTCGCCCGTGCTTGCCTACACCTGCACCGAGGACTGCATCACCGTCCGGATCCGGCTCGACCTCGGGGGACGAACCACGGTGCCCATGCCGGGAGGATACAGGCTCGATCCCGACAGCCTTCTCTTCGACGGCCTGCCCGTCGAGGGGACGTACATGACCGAGGGAGGCGACACCGTCGTGCCCCTTCCGGACAGGGGGGGCGTGCTCACCTACGCCACGGGCCCGGCGCCGCCGGCGGGAGATCTCGCAGTGCCCGAGCGCGCCGATCTCACGTCCGTACCCGCCGGGATGGACCTTCCGGAGAAGATCGGAGAGGTGGTCCTGCAAGCCGCGGGAAAGGACATGGAGACCCGCGTGCTCACCTCGCTGGTCACCTCGCGCGTGATGGTCGACTACGACGATTCGGCCGAGACCGCCCGGGCCTACCGCGGGCTGGACGAGTCGGACGGCTGGCTGGACTTCGTGATCGAGACGGGCAAGGGAGACTGCGACGTGATCAACTCGGTCAACGCGCTGCTCCTGCGCCGCATGGACGTGCCCGCCCGGCTCGCCATCGGCCTGGTCGGCAGCCAGGGCCGCGCCCTGCCGCAGCTGCACGCCTGGACCGAGTACCACCACGGCACGTGGCGGGTCATCGACGCCACGCCCTTGATCGCGCCGTCCTCCGTCTCCTCATCCCCGGCCCCGCCCGAGAGCGAGGTGGAGCCGGAGAAAAGCCTGGGGCCTGTTCCGCCCACCTTGGCCTTCGCGGGCAGGGCGGCGACCGAGGCGCCGCAGGAGGCCTCGTCCGCGCAGGAGGAGCCGGAGCGGGAGAGCCGCCTGATCGCGATCCTGGGCCGCATCCCGGCGGGCCCGCTCGGCGCGGCGCTCGTTCTGCTCGCCCTCGGGGTGCTCGTCAGCGTGCTCGTCGCCGTGCGCCGTCCGGGATGGGAACACATGGAGGAGGCCGCCGATGCGCGGCACGCCGAGCAGATCCTCGCCTCGATCATCTCCAGCGCCTCGGCGCACCCGAGGCTCTGGCGGCACGCCCGCGAGCTCTGGCATCACAGGCTCCTGCCCACGCTCGGAGGCGCGCGGATCTCGGTCATGGACGCCCGCAGGCTCGCCGGCAGGCGGAAGCTCTTCCTGGGCCGCGGGATGGGCCGGCTCGCGCGGCGGGCCGCGCGCGCGGGCTCCGTCGTTCTCGACAGGGACGACAGGGCGTTCGGGCCCCTGCTCGGAAGGCTGCCCGGCGTGATCGACCTCGACGCCATCGAAGACCTCGAGGCGAAGCAGCCGCGCAGCGACGACGTCCTCGACAAGCTCCTGCGACGCGTCAACCGCCTGCTGGCCGTCTCGGGCGGCGACGACGTGCGCCTCCTGCGCGCGCCCGGGCTCACGCACGAGGACCTGCACGACGTGGACCTGCGCACTCTCTCCTACTCGAAGGGCAGTCGCTGGCCGCGGCGTTTCATCGCCGTCAACCCGACGGGCCGCCATGTGCGCAGGTGCTGCGACCTGTCCGCGAAAAACCCCGAGCTGGCGGCCTACGAGCTCGTCGAGAAGGCCGCCCGGGACTCCCTCCTGCTCTCGGACAGGGCGGAGAGGATCCGCTCGATGGCCGCGCGCATTCTCGTCCTGGAGGCATCGTGACGCGGGCGGACGAGAGAGGCCTCGGCGCGGACTTCCTGTCCATCGACATGGATGCGCTCCTGCGCAAGCTGCCCGCCCGCTCCTTCCGCTCGCCACACCACTGGCCGGTGGAGCTCGTCCGATCCGCGCTCATCAGGGGCGCACGCCGCGTGGACGTCACCATCCGCTCCGGCCGCGTCGAGATCCTGGACGACGGACCCGCGATCCCGGGCGGGGAGATCGACCACCTGCTCGTGGCGTTCGACCCCGCCCGCGAGCCGCTCGAGAGGCAGGACGCCATCGCCGCGTTCGAGCACGATCGCGGCATCGGCCTGCTGGCCGCCTTCGCCCCCGCCCCTCGAGAGGTCCGCATCCGCACGGGCGGACAGCACGGACGATACGTCTTCCGCACGGGAAGGGCTCCCTCCCTCGAGCCCGTCGACAAGAAGCCCGGCACGTGCATCACGGTCCTGCGCAGGGAGAAGGAGGCAGGCAAGGAGGCGCAGACGCTGAGCGACTACTGCCGCCACGCGCGGGCCGACATCTTCCTGGACGGCCGCCTCGTCAGCCGCCGCTCACGCGAGGCCATCACGTCGGCCCAGCTGCCATCGTGGGGCTCGGTCGCATCGGGATCGGTCTGGATTCCCCTCTCGGGCGACGCCTGCCGCATCTGGCTCCTCGACCACGGAGTGAGGTGGAAGCAGATCGTGCACCTGTCCGAGGACGGGCTGGTCTACGAGGCCGCGGTCGAGTGCCCGGCGGACCCGCCGGCGGAGCTGTCCATGCACGTCTCGAGCGTGGGGCTCGACCTCTACCGCGCCCTGCCGGGCGCCTACGCGTCGAGGCCCGAGCTGAGGGACAGGATCGAGGAGCTCTTCTTCCTGCACTACCGGCGCACCGGCTCCTCGTCCCTCATCGACACCTTCGCCCCGTTCCGGCTCGAGGACGGCTCCAGGATCTCGCTCGCCGAGATCCGGAGGCTGGCAAGGGTGCGCACGCTCAATGCGCTGCGCTCGGACGACGACCCCTCGCGATACCTCGTCACGCCGCACACGCTCCTGCTCACGCCGAGGCAGTGGGAGTTCCTCGCCGAGCACGCGTCGGTCTCGCTGACCACCCCCCTGCCCGCTCCGCGTCCCGACGCCTGGCCGCTGCGGCTCGCACGCTGGGCCGGCAAGAGGATCTCGAACGCCGTCTCGAACCTCGGCCTCGTCAGGCCCGTGGACGATGCGCTCCTCTCGGCGCGGGAGAGGGACCTGCTCGAGGTCGTGTCCTCGTCTCTGTCCAGCGGGAGCTACGTCCTGCCCGGAGCCTCGCCGGACATGGTGTACGTGATCTACAGCCACCACTCGGGCCGCTCGCCCGGCCGGCTGCTCGACCACCGAGGAAGGACGGTCCTGGCGATCTCGAGGCGCCACCCCCTCGTCGAGCGCGCCTGTCTGGCGCTCGAGAAGGACCCCCGGAACATCCGGATGGTCCTGCCCATGCTCACGCGTGGAGACGGCGCCTGGCAACCAGCCTGATCCTCTATATTATCAACATGTTGACACTCAGCATCTAATCCAGGGTATGAATATCGGGGCGCACAGGCCGGAGCAGATTTCGTGCGCCACTGCAGCTGAGGAGCCGAGTCGTACTACAGGTACGTCGAGGGTCCGAGCGAAGCGGAAAGCCGGAAGATGCCCGGCCTGAGCGTCCCGCTACGAGAAGCGTAGCTGCCACATCTTGTACAGCGCCTCGATGAAGATCGAGCCGCTCATCTTCGACTGGCCGGCGGTGCGGTCCTTGAAGACGATGGGGACCTCGCGGATCGTGAACCCGGCCTTGAGGGTGCGGTAGTTGGTCTCGACC
>JAFDER010000089.1 GCA_019310245.1 Deltaproteobacteria bacterium | reverse complement strand
AGGCGACCGCGAGGACGCCATCCAGGACATCGTGGGCGAGTACCTGATCACGTTCGACTTCGAGTCCAACGATCGCATGAGCCAGACCTCCATCTTCCTGCCTCCCGGCTACCACGATCCGGGGAACCTCACCCTCTACTACCCCGTCATGTACTTCCTGCACGGCTACGGCCAGGAGCCGAACGATCTCATCCTCTCGGCCATCGTGTTCGGCAACAACATGATCTCCGACCTCATCGTCCAGGACGACCGGATGCAGAAGGTGATCATGGTCTTCCCCGACGGCCGCTGCCGCTTCGACGATGACGCCCTGGACAGCGAGAAGGAGTGCCAGAAGGGGTCGTTCTACGTCAACTCGAAGTGGGACGGACCGGACGAGGGTCCGCAGATGGAGTCCATCCTTCTCGACCTCATGGACTACATCGACGCCACCTACCGCACCAAGCCCGAGGAGACCATCACCTACACGTACTGACACCTCTGGCTAGAGGTGGAGCCAGCGCATCGATTCGAGCAGGATGCGCGCGATCGTCGGGGCGAGCACGGTCAGCGCCAGGGCGAGCGCACCCAGGCCCACCACGGAGCGCAGGGGCATGAAGGCGAACGTGCCGCCGGAATGGGGCACGAAGCGCCCCGCAGCGCCGATGGCCAGGTCCGTCACGAGCACGGACAGCAGCACGGGGAAGGCGATCATCACCGAGGAGGCGAACAGGCCCGCCGAGGCCGCGATCGCCGTCATGGCCAGGGGTTCGTAGGGCAGGGCCCCGTCCGGCACGAGGGGCACGGACAGGAACGATGCCTCGACACCCATCCAGAACGCCCTGTGGGCCGGCGTGAGGAAGAACACGGCCATGGCCATGAGCAGGAAGAACGTCCCGGTGGGCGTGGACTGGTTACCACCGATGCCCGCGGATCCAGAGAGCTGGGTCGAGCGCGTGACGTCGATGAGGATCCCGGACTGCTCGAGGAACCGGAAGGGAAGCGAGGCGAGGAAGCCGATCGAGAAGCCCACCACGACCTCCTTGACGGCCAGGGCGGCCGCGAGCGGGGCCGGGGGGACGGTCTCGAGAGCGGAGCCTCCGCCCATGGCAAGGCCCAGGGCCGCGGCCAGGCCGAGGTGGAGGGTGGCGGGCACGCGGCGGCCGCCGAGGAAAGGCAGTGTGCGGAAGAGCGCGAACAGGCGCGCCGCGGTCAGTCCGGTGCCCAGAAGCGCCGGGCCGAGGCGCCCATCGCCCAGGATCGAGACGATCTCGTGGAAGACCCCCATCTGTCCGGGAGACTATTCCCCGGCCTGGTGCCTTGCAAGCCGGCGCGGCCGCGGATAACCTCGTGACATGCCCTCGATCCTCATCGTCGACGACGAAGAGAACATGCGCGTCATGCTCAGGGCCATGCTGCGGCAGCAGGGCTACGACGTGTGGCAGGCCGAGAGCGCGGAGAAGGCGCTGGGCATCCTCGACGCGCAGGTGCCCGACTTCGTGCTCACCGACGTGAGGATGAGCGGGATGAGCGGCATCGATCTCGTCCGGAAGCTCGTCGAGAAGTCGGTGCCCACGACCATCCTCGTCATGAGCGCCTACGGCAGCTTGGAGACGGCGGTGGAGGCGATGCAGGCGGGCGCCTACGACTACATCATGAAGCCCTTCAAGTCGGACGAGGTGGTGCTCACGCTGCGCAAGGCGCAGGAGCGCGAGGACCTGCGGCGGGAGAACCGCGAGCTCAGGGAGAGGCTCACGAAGGAGCGCTCGTTCGACGGCATCATCAGCGAGAACCCGGGGATGAAGTCGGTCTTCCACCAGATCGACAGGATCGCGGGCTACAAGACCACCGTCCTCATCACGGGCGAGAGCGGGACGGGCAAGGAGCTCGTGGCGAGGGCCATCCATCATCGCTCCGACCGCGACAAGGGGCCCTTCGTGGCGGTCAACTGCGGGGCGATCCCGGAGCACCTGCTCGAGAGCGAGCTGTTCGGGCACCGCAAGGGCGCCTTCACCGATGCGGTGAACGACAAGCAGGGGCTGTTCGAGGCCGCCCACTCGGGCACGCTGTTCCTCGACGAGATCGGGGAGCTGCCCGCCATGCTCCAGGTCAAGCTCTTCCGGGTCCTGCAGGAGGAGCGCATCAGGAGGGTCGGCGAGACGCGGGACATCCCCGTGGACGTGCGCATCCTGGCCGCGACCACGCGTGACCTGCCGGTCGAGATCAAGGAGGGCCGCTTTCGCGAGGAGCTGTACTACAGGTTGAACGTGGTCGAGATCGAGCTGCCTCCCCTGCGGGCGAGGCGCGAGGACGTCCCCCTGCTCGTGGGTCACTTCCTGGCGAGGAACAATGAACGATTCAAGTTCTCGATCAAGGGACTCGAGCCCGAGGCGCAGCGCATGCTCGCGAACCACGCCTGGCCGGGCAACATCCGCGAGCTCGAGAACGCCGTGGAGCACGCCTGCCTGATGGCCGATGGCTCCACCGTGCGCGCGGCAGACCTGCCGGAGTCCGTCCAGAAGGCGAGCAGTCCGATCAAGCAGTTCCTGGCCACCGGCGAGACGTCCATCAAGAAGACGGTGGAGTACGTGGAGGAGGTCCTCATCCGGCGGGCCCTCGAGCTGACGGGTGGAAACAGGACCCGAGCGGCCAAGCTGCTCGAGATCTCGCACAGGGCGCTTCTCTACAAGATCAAGCGTTATTCCATCATCTGATCCTATTTGAAAAAGTCCAACGAGATTGTATGATATGGGATCTGCTTCCACAGGGAGGATTCCATGTCGAGAAAGCAACTGGTCTGGCTTCTGCCCCTGGCGTTCCTCGTGGTCATCTCGTCGTGCGATGGCGGAGCCGGGTGCAGCGGGTGCTCATGCATGGATGGGGGGATGGAGCCCATTCCAGGGGGGTTCCCGACCGAGTACCTCGTGGAGAACGCCGCGCAGGCGCGCCTCACTCCCCATGCGATCACGTTCCTCGAGACCAACGTGGACTCGCTCATCGCGATGTTCATGCCCGACGGGCTCGACTTCCCCATCGATCCCACGACCCAGAACATCGCCCTCGTGGGTGACGTGGACATCTGCCATCCCTCGGGGTGCCTGGCCCACGCGGAGATCCTGAGCGCGGACATCGTGCCCACGCCTCCTGACACCCTGCACATGGTGACACAGGTCCGGTTCTGGATCGAGGGCACCATGCCGCTGGACATCCACTTCGGCCTCCTGTGCATCTGCTGGGCCGACTGCGAGTGCGGCGTGACCTTCGACACCGCGGCCTCCGGTGTGCCCTACAACACGCTGGCGCTCGACGTCACGTTCTCCGTCGATCCCATCTCCGGCTACACCGCAATCGACGTGGGAGGCGCGGAGATCGTCGACGACATCGAGGACGGGGACATCTCCATCACGAACCGCAACTTCTGCGGCATCGCGGTGTGCAACATCGCCAACTGGCTCAAGGGCATGCTCATCGACCAGATGATCGCGCCGCTCATCGACACTCTCGACGAGACGATGGCCGAGGTCACGTGCATGACCTGCGGGGACACGGGCTGCCCCACGGGCTCCACGTGCAGCGGGACCGACCCCGGCGATTCGTGCATCTGGGACTCCACGGGCGAGTGCGTGCCCATGCTGCTCGGCATGGAGAGCCGGATGGACGTGGGCAGCCTCATGGCCGCCTTCTCCCCCGGCGCCGAGGGCACGGTCGACCTCGCGGTCGTGGCCGGCGGGTACGCCGAGGTCACGAGCGACGCCGTCAACCTGGGCATCGTGGGAGGCCTGGAGCCGCTCGAGCACAGCGCGTGCGTGGCCATCGGGCCGGTGCCATGCGAGGGCGACGGCGACTGCGCCTCCAGCTTCACGTGCCAGCAGATCGACGGCGAGGCCGAGGGCATCTTCGACTGCCTGCGCTGCGGCGCCGGGTGCCCGGCGGGATCGACCGAGAGCGAGAAGTGCCTGCCGGACGGGCCGGACGACGAGGACTACAACCCCACGGCCACGTGCATCGACGATGCCACGGGCGAGTGCGTGCGCATCAGCTACTGCGTGGACGGCTCGGGCGTGCTCCAGGCGTCCGGACCGCCGCCGCTCGGCCCCGTGCCGATCTCCACGGCCCTGCGGAGCGACACCTTCACCCACTGCGTCTTCTGCGACACGGACGACGAGTGCGGCGGCGGATTCACGTGCTCCGACAGGGGCGTGTGCACGGATGCGGGAGGGGCCTGCCAGACGGTGACCGAGGACGTGATGGCCGTGGTGGGCATCAGCGAGACGTTCCTGCGCCGGGCCCTCTACGGGTTCGTGGACTCGGGCGCCGCCTGCCTCGAGATCCTGCCAGGCCTCATTCCCCAGCTCAACACGGCCCTGTTCAACCTGGCCGCGGCCCCGTCCCTCGACAACGTGGTCTGGGGCAGCCAGCCCATGGCCATGGCGCTCAAGCCGGAGGTCTCCTACCACGCCACACCCGGCATCGAGATGGACCGGCTGAGCTCGCCCGACGTGTTCGTGGGCGACGATCCGCTCATGCAGATCCAGCTCAACAACCTCGAGATCGACATGTACGCCTGGGTCGAGGAGACGTACTCCAGGTTCGAGACGGTGAGCATGGACCTGACGATAGGCGTGGGGCTCGAGGTGCGCGACAACATGATCACTCCCGTCCTGCGAGACCCCGTGGTCCGCGACGTGCACGTCACGAACGTCGACCTGCTCGAGGACGACACGGAGATGCTCGAGACGCTCTTCGGCGGGATCATCGAGCTCGCCATGGGCTTCCTGCCTCCCCTCGATCCCATCGAGATTCCGGAGCTCGAGGGCTTCGTCCTCAACGTGCCGGACGGCGGCCTCGCGCACGTCAACGACGCGGGCGAGGACTTCCTGACCATGTACGCCATGCTGGACTTCGCCCCGAGCGGCGGCGGTGGCTCGCCGGGGCCGTCGGTGGAGACCGACGTCGAGATCCTCGAGTCGTTCGTCCCGCCCGTCGACGAGGCGATCGGCACCGCGGCGCAGTACGCCAGGTGCGAGAAGCCGGAGTTCCTCGCGCGCTTCACGGCCTCGGGAGGCAGCTTGGACGGCAGGCCGTACGAGTACCGCTACCGCGTGGACGGCTCGTGGTGGTCGGACTGGTCGCGCAACCAGACCGCCCTCATCTCGCGCCGCGCGTTCGTGTTCCAGGGACGGCACGACCTCGAGGTCCAGGCAAGGATCGCGAGAGACTGGCGCACCGAGGATCCCACGCCGGCCGTCGTGGAGCTGCTCGTCGACGGCCTTGGGCCGGACGTCGCGTTCCAGAGGAACCGCAACGCGCTCGACGTGCTGGTCAGCGATCTGGTCTCGCCCGCGGAGCTCATCGACGTCTTCTATCAGATTGCAGGCAGCGACGCCTGGCAGAGGCTCGAGCCTCCGTACTCCGTCGACCTGTCCGGGTTCGGGGACGGGGACGTGGTCATCGAGATCGAGGCCGTGGACGAGGCCGGCAACGTGACCACCGGCGAGTACTCGATCCGCGGACGTCCGCCTGGAACCGACGATCCGAGCGCCTGCGGCTCCTGCGCGATCACCGGCGAGGGAGGCCGCTCGCCTCTGGCCGGGCTCGTGCTGGTGCTTCTCGCGCTCGCCGCACTTCACCTGGGGGCGTCGAGGAGAGGAGGAGGGAGATGATCGCCCGCGCCGTGCTGGCGGGTGCCCCTCTGGTGCTCGTGGCCCTGCTCGCGACCGGGTGCGGCTGCAGCCAGAACCAGACCGGCGACCCGTGTTCGGATCCCGGGCTCGACTGCTGCAACGAGGATTCCGACTGCTGGGTGCCCGAGGCCCCCGGGTACATGGAGTGCTGTCTCGTGACGAACGAGTGCATCGAGCTCCCCGACGAGGCCGGCGAGGAGGACGACGGCTGCGAGCCGGGCTCCTCCTGCGACTCGGTCAACGACGTCCTGCTCGTCCAGGGCGAGACGGAGGAAGACGGCTGCTACGTGGACTGGTCGTGCTGCGAGCCGCGCGATCCGCTGTCCCAGGGCAAGATCGGGACGTACTCGTCCATGGGCATCGCAGCGGACGGCACCGTGTGGCTGAGCGGCTACGCCGCCGGCGTGACCGAGACCTCTCTCTACGGCGACCTCGCCTCGGCCACGTGGAACGAGGCGGCCGGTGAGCCGGACTGGGAGCTGCTCGACGGCATCCCCTGGGACGCGGTGCCCTACGCCCCGCCGGACGGCTGGCGCGGCGGCATCAACGAGCCGGGCGACGACGTGGGGCTGTACACCAGCCTCGCGCTCAACGGCTCCGACGAGCCGCGCATCGCGTACCACGACCACACGAACGGCGCCCTGAAGTACATCGCCATGGACGGCGGCGCGTGGGCCGATCCCGCGGTCGCCGACGGCGACGGCCACGCCGGTGAGTGGGCCTCCATGGCCCTCGTCTCCGGCGACGTGCCGGTGGTGGCCTACCGTGCCCACTCCGTCTCGATGGAGGACTACACGGGCGCCTCCTACCAGGTGGGCCACGCGATCTCCAGCGTGCGCTACGCCGAGGCCGGGGACGCGTCCGGCTCCTCGTGGACCGTCGAGGAGGTGGCCAGATCGAGCGCTCCGTGCTGGGGCACCGTGTGCCCGGAGGACCACCGCTGCCGCGTGGCCGACGGGCTGTGCTGGCCCGAGAACCGGGCGGGGGAGGGCTGCCTCGACGAGATGGACGCCTACAGCTGCGCCGCGGAGGAGGCCTGCCTCGAGCTGCTCGACGGTGCCGGAGCGCCCCTGGGCACGTACGGCTGCGAGGAGGCGGTGAGCGAGGATCCGGTCTTCGACCTGCCCGAGGGCATCGGGCTGTGGACGTCGCTCGCGTTCGCTCCCGACGGGAGCCCGGAGATCGTGTACTACGACCGCACCCGCGGAGAGCTCGTGTGGGTCGAGCACGACGGGACGGGCTGGGCCTCGCCCGTGGTGCTCGACGGCGACGACCTGAGCACGGACACGGATCTGCACGGCGACAGGGGGTGGCACGCCAGCCTGACCATCGACTCCGCCGGGACCCGCCACATCTCGTACGTGGACGGCCTGGCCGAGGCGCTCATGTACATGCAGGTGGATCCGGACGGCACGGTGGCGGTGCGCGAGGTGGTGGACGACGGCGCCACGGGCGGTGCGGACCACGATCTCGTGGGCGACTACTCCACCGTCGTGGTCGACGGCGACGGACGCGTGAGGCTGGCCTACCAGAACACCTCGCAGGGCCTGATCATGATGGCCGTCCGTTCGACGTCAGACGGCTCGTGGACGATCTCCACGCTGAGCGATCCCGACGCCGGCTTCATGGGCTACTACCTCGACCAGGTGCTCGTGGGCGAGACGAGCTGGTTCTCCCAGTTCACCTTCAACTACGAGCTCGATCCCTTCTACCGCGGGCTTCGCGTCATCTCCTGCACCGTGGACACGGACGACACGGCCACCTGCGGGTAGGCCGGCTCACCATCCAGGGACGGTACGTGCGTCTCGCGACACGCATTGCACTCGGGACCGCGGGGGCCTCGCTGTACGTCGTCCCGCTCGCCGCCTGGCTCCTGTGGATCGGCCGCTGCCCCGACGTGGATCGCAGGATCCAGCTCGACGGACAGGCCGTGGGAGAGGACGCGGACCGCATCGAGGCCTGGGTCCAGGAGCGGAGCCGTGAGAAGCTCGAGACGATCTTCGTGCTGCGCCATCCCGGCGGGGAGGTGAGTGCCACGCTCGAGGAGCTGGGCTTCGTGCCCGAGGTGGACTCGACCATCGACGCACTCAGGCGGGCCTCCGCTCTCCTGCATTCGGGTGATCCGCTCTCCTGCTGGGAGTCGTGGAGCGCCCTTCGCGGCGGAGGCGTCAGCGTTTCGCTCGTCATCGGCCTCGAGCCCGGCGTGCTCACCGACTACCTCATGGACCTCAAGGTCGCCGTGGACGCGCCCGCCCGGGAGGCACGCATCGACTTCACGACGGGCGACGTCACGGACGAGGAGGAGGGCGTCGCCCTGGAGGTGCACACCGCCGCCGCCGCGATCGAGAGGACCGTGATCGCCTCCGGTGCGCGGGCCGTGGACCTTCCCTTCTCGTCCATCGAGCCGGGACTCACGGCCGACACGCTCCGATCGCTGGACCACAGCGTCGTCATCGCCGACTTCTCCACCACCTTCCCGCGCAGGGGAAAGAACGCCTCGCGCGCCTTCAACGTGGAGCACGGCGCCGCGAAGCTCGACGGAGCCATCATCCTGCCGGGCCGCATCATGAGCTTCAATGGCATCGTCGGCGAGCGGAGCCTCGAGGCCGGGTTCCGCGAGGCGCCCGAGATCTACGAGGGCGAGATGGTCGAGGGCGTGGGCGGCGGCACGTGTCAGGTCTCGAGCACGCTGCACGCCGCGGCCTTCTACGCCGGGCTCGAGATCATCGAGCGCTACCCGCACTCCCGGCCGAGCTCGTACGTTCGCATGGGCCTCGACGCCACCGTCTCCTACCCCACGGTGGACCTGAGGATCCGCAATCCCTACCCGTTCGCCGTCGTGGTGCGCACGAGGACCGGGAAGGGCCGGCTCACCGTGGAGATCCTCGGGCCCACGAGCCCGGTCACCGTGACGCTCCACACGGTCGTGATCCAGCGCTTCGCGTTCAAGGAGATCATCGAGGACGACACCTCGATCGCCACCGGCGTGGTCTACGTGGTGCAGTACGGCCTTCCGGGGTACCTGCTCCGGAGGGTCAGGAAGCTCACCTACGCGGACGGCACCGTGCGCGTGGAGAAGGACAAGGACAACTACCCGCCCACCACGCACCTCGTGCGCGTCTCGCCCGAGACGGGGTACACGGGCCTGACGGACGTCGAGAGGGGCGTGGAGGCCGAGGAGGCGGACGAGGGCGTACTCCAGGAGGCGGATCTCGAGGAAAGGCCAGCGGACTTCGCGGCTCCCGAAGCCTCCGCCTCGCTGGAGAAGCCCTGGATCATCGTCAACGGGCCGTTCGCCCATCCCCCGAAGGAGAAGAAGAAGAAGCCCTAGCCGCGGGGCGCGGTGCTCATCGTGCTGGGAAGCACCGACGACGTGATCAAGCTCCGGCAGGCCTGCGGGAAGTAGATCGAGGGGCCCTTCGACAGGCTCAGGGAGGCGGGGGGAGGGAGCGGGGCTAGCCCGCGTCCACGCACTCGCCTTCCTGGCACATTTCCAGGTCGATGTCGCAGAAGGTGCCGCACTCGCCGCAGTTGTTGATGTCCGAGGACAGGCTCGTGCAGTGACCGAAGCAGTAGACCTCGCCCGGCGCACATGTCTCGGACGTGCACACGTCGTAGCCGCAGTTCTGGCCCACGGGGCAGGCGCGGTCGCACTCGCCGCAGTGGTCGGTGTCGTAGTGCAGGTCCACGCAGGCGCCGCCGCAGTCCGTGAGGCCATCGCCGCAGGTGGACGCGCAGGTGCCCCTGTTGCAGACCTCCGAGGAGTCGCACGCGTTGCCGCAGGCCCCGCAGTTCTCGTGGTCCTCGTCCGTGTCGATGCACACGCCGTCGCAGTCCACCTCGGGATACATGCACTCGACGCTGTCGTCGACCGGATCCGCGGCCGTCTCCCCGGCCGTGTCCGTCGTGTCCGGGGTCGCATCCGCGGTCCCGTCCTCGTCGCCGTTACCGTCGTCTCCGCAGGCGATCGCGAGCGGCAGGGCCAGAATGATCAAGAGCAGCGCCTTGTTGATGGGCATGGTCCCAACCTCCATCATCGGGTTGAAAGTCATTCAAGTAGTAGTTTATAGGCCGGGGCGTGTCAATCTCGCCGCCCGGCGCGGTGGACGGGCGGCGGGCGGGAGTAGAGGGGCTCCAGGACGTCGGGATCGTCCCACGCAGAGCTCCTGATCCGCCCCATGGCGAGCCTCACGAGGGACAGGGGGCTCGAGACGAGGGGGGAGCCGTCCGGCTCGATCTCGCAGGCCCCGCCCCGGAACGCCTCCGGGTAGGAGGCGGGAGCATCGCCCCGGACGGGCACACCGGCCCCTCCTTGCAGCGAGGCGATCCGACCCTGCACCTCATCCGGACGCACCAGCTCCGGCTCGAGGAGCGTGCACAGCCCTCCGGCCTCGCTCCATGCGTGGGCAGAGATCAGGATCTCGCCCTTGCGCGCGTCCAGCGCCACCACCACGGGGCCCGTGCGGCCTGCATCGATGGCCGCGGCCTCGAGCGAGGAGACCGCCACGATCGGCAGGCCGGAGCCCAGCGCGATGCCCTTGGCCGTCGAGAGCGCGATGCGCGTACCGGTGAAGGACCCGGGCCCGCGCCCGGGCACCACGGCGTCCAGGTCGGCCAGCGTCAGCCCCGCCCCCTCCAGGCAGCGGTGGATCATGGGCAGGAGCCCCTCGCTTGGAGCGGTCGGCGAGGCGCCCACCTCGCACGCCGCCACCCGCTCTCCCTCGACCACGCCGCACACGCAGAGGCTGGACGAGGTGTCGAAGGCGAGGATCCGTGG
>JAFDER010000444.1:628-3859 GCA_019310245.1 Deltaproteobacteria bacterium | reverse complement strand
GCACGAAGTACGATGGAGCGAGATGCGGCGGCTGATCCCAGGACTGCTGATCCTCTGCTTGGTGCACCTGCCGGCACGTGCCCTGGCCCAGGACGAGTACGAGACCGTGGTAAGGGCGAAGGGTCTGGCCGAAGATCCGCTGCTCTCCGGCAGGTCCGTGGACACCATGGACGAGGACGAGATCGAGGAGAGCCCGGGCAAGAGCCTGCCCGAGGTCCTCGAGGACGCGCCGGGCGTGTTCGTCCAGCATACGAACTATGGGGGAGGCTCTCCCATCCTGCGCGGTCTGATCGGGCCGCAGGTGCTCATCCTCGTCGACGGCGTCCGGTTCTCCAACTCGGTCTACCGCACGGGCCCGGTCCAGTACCTCAACCTCATCGACCAGTTCTCGCTCGACCGGATCGAGATCCTGCGCGGACCGGGGTCCGTGCTCCACGGCTCTGACGCCATGGGCGGCGTGATCCAGGCCTTCACCCTCGAGGCGCCCGACCTGAGGCTCTCATCGAGTCCCTGGGGCGGCGGCGACCTGCTGGCGCGTTACATCTCCGCCTGCACGGGCATCGTTGGCCACGCGCACGCGGGCGCCGGCGCGGGCGGCCTTGGCGTCGTGGCCGGCGCCACGCTCAAGGGCTTCGGGAACCTGACGCCCGGAGGAGGAGGCGAGCAGATCCATTCCGGCTACGATGCCTGGTCCGCCATGGGCAACGTGACGTACCGCTTCTCGAAGGGTTTTCTCTCGGGCTGGTCGCTCAAGGCGGTCTACCTCGTCTCCGGAATCGAGGACGCCGGCCGGACGGACAAGCTCTACGACAAGAACTCCCTCTCGATCTACGACAACGTGGATCACCTCCTGTACGGCCGCCTGCACATGCTCCTCTCGCCCATCCACACGAGCGGCGACCTGACGGTCTCGTTCCAGCACTTCTTCGAGCGCAAGGACACGGTGCGCGTGGGCTCGGACCACACGCTGTGGCTCGGCGCCACGCGCGACGGCGTCACGGCCCGGACCCTCGGGCTCGACCTCGCTCTCGTGACTCGGGTCGTGGGCGAGAGGCTCAAGCTACGCTACGGCGGCCTGTGGTACCGCGACCATGTCGGCGCGTTCCGGCTCGTGCGGCAGCCGGGCGGTCCATGGGTGGCCACGGGCGAGAAGAGCTTCCCCGACGGGTCCACGTACGACGGATTCGGCGCCTACCTGCTCGCCGAGGGCGAGGTGATGCGGCTGCGCGGCGTGCACGTGCTCAGGCTCGACGCGGGATACCGCTTCCACGGCATGGGCGCGGCCGCCCCGTCGCAGGGCGACCTGCCCTCGGTCGATTTCACGAGCCTGGGCCACGTGGCCCTCGGCTCCGTCCAGTACGTCTACGACGACATCGCCACGCTCGCGTTCACGTTCTCGCAGGGCTTCCGCGCGCCCAACCTGGCCGAGTCGGTCATGCTGGGCGACACGGGCAAGTTCTTCCACGTGCCGAGCGACGATCTCGCGCCCGAGAAGTCGAACACATTCGAGCTACTGGGCAGGGCCCGCCTGGGCGCGCTCACGGCCGGCTGCTCGGTCTACGTCTCTCTCCTCGAGGATCTCATCAAGAGGGAGCAAACCGCTTATGAAGGGCGCTCCGAGATCGGCGGCAAGCCCGTGGTCCACAACGTCAACGGTGACCGCGGTACGCTCTTCGGCGTCGAGGCCATGATGGCCGTGCGCTTTGGCCTCGGCTTCTCCCTCTCCGGCCACCTTACCTACACGTGGGGCGAGGAGCAGGTCGAGGATGGACCCGACGAGCCGCTCACCCGCATCCCGCCCGTATTCGGCCTGCTGGGCCTGCGCTGGGATTCGCCCGGGTACGGCCTCGTGTCCGGATTCGCCGAGACCACACTGCGCTTCGCCTCGAAGCAGTTCCGCCTCTCGTCCGAGGACATGAGCGACGTGCGCATCCCCGAAGGAGGCACGCCGGGCTGGCTCACGTGGAACGTGCGCATGGGCCTTACCGTGCGCGAGAAGTACATCGTCGGGATCGCGCTCGAGAATCTGCTGGACGCCAGGTACAGGTACCACGGCTCCGGCCTGTACGCGCCCGGCGTGAACGCCGTGATGACCCTGGAGATGCACATCTAGGGATATCGTAGGATTCTATCGCTCCTGCAACAGCATTGGTGAAGTCCTGGGACCTATCCTCAGGTTCTCGTTTTCGATTGACTCGGCCGAATTCCTGGCAGGGTCGAGGGGGTGACGCGGCGGCCGTAAGACCGGGAGTAGCTGTTGCCGGTGACTCTCTAGCGGAATGGTGCATCCAGTCAGTAGTCGTAGACGATCTCGATGAAGGAGGAGAACAGGGAGTGGGCAGAGTCCTCGCGCCATTGGTCCCACACGACGAGGAAGCCGCCGTCAGTCCAGGCGACGGTCGGCCTGGGCATATGCTCGGTGTCGCGATCCTCCCAGCCGTCGCTGACGGTCCTGAGATGGCCGTGGAGGCTGTAGTCCTCCGGGTAGGGTGGGTGGGCGTTGAGGCGGGCCCAGATCTCCCAGACGTCGTCGTAGAACACGGCACCGGAGGTCCTGAAACCGGCGTGGTCGGAATGATCCGAGTCCACGAGGGGGCCGTAGAGGTGGGCCTCGATGTCAGGGGCCAGCCAGAGTCCCTCGGCGGGTTCGAACTCCCAGAACTGGAGAGACGTGACCGACAGTCTCTCCTCGAACCCGTAGCCGAACCAGCCGCTGCTGCTCGAGCTGGCGTGATAGGACGTGACGGGGGCGTGCCCGAACACCGTGGTGGCGCCGGTGGGATTGAGGTCAATATCCATCCATTCAATGACCACGTTCTCCATGGAGTTACACCTGTGGAAGAGCATGATCTGGTTCATCACCGGGTCCTTCGCGAGGATGGGATCTCCTCCCCAGCATTCGGAAAAGGGAGGAAAGACGCCCACGTGATCGTGCTCCAGCCCCGGGTAGGAGAACCTGAAGATCATGATGCCCTCGCCGCCGGGCATCAATGCCGAGCCTGCCACGAAGACGTATTCGCCGATGCGCAGAGGTGGGGAGAGGGGGCTCATGACCGAGGGGCCAACACTTATGCTGGACTCGGCTAGGACGTCGCCCACGAACGAGACCCACTGCATGATGATCTGATGGTCGGGGGAATCCTGCATGGCGGTGACCAAGAAGGAGCCGTCTCCCGTGTGGGCGATCCTGGGGACTGCGGATGTGAAGCCCGGGCCTGAGAGCAGAATGCG
>JAFDER010000444.1:0-599 GCA_019310245.1 Deltaproteobacteria bacterium | reverse complement strand
ATCACCTCGCCGCGGCTGCTCAGGGGGATGAAGCCCACGGCCTCGCCCGCGCCACTCTCCATGCCGTGGTAGACGAGGCCCACGCTGGAGCCCGAGTAGGCGATATCCGGAAGCGCGGCGAAGAGGAGGGCCACGGGGATGTTCCGGTCGGGGATGTCCCTGTCCTCGAAGCGCCAGCCGTCGGGCACGAGGTCGATGGCTGGGTCGATGAGGGTGTCTTCGGTGATGGCGTCTTCCGTGCGGGCGTCTTCGGAAGTGGGGTCGGTCGAGCCATCAGGAGTGGAGCGGCCCCGTCCTCCGCTGCCATAGCAGCCCTGGAGCGCAAGGGCGAGCAGGATGTGGGCGATGGGTCGGGCCATGTGCGTCAGGAATATCACTTTGGGCTTGTCCACATCGGCACCTCGCCCCATTTGATCCAATGGTACTCTCTTCTGGCCATGGCTTCACGACCCCCAAACGGAATTCGGGAGCGGGATCTGATGGACAGGTGTGGTCCAAGATAGTGCAAGTGGCCCAGTGAAGAGCGAACAACGGGCATTTCGGTATGTGAGCTTGCCCCGGTCTGGTGGACACCTAACTTAGGGGCGATAATAGCCCCC
>JAFDER010000088.1 GCA_019310245.1 Deltaproteobacteria bacterium | reverse complement strand
TGCGACCTGTTCTACACATCCAGTTAAGGATGAATGCAACATGCGTCAACCCCGCAGGATTTGCGGACCGGTGGCCATCATGTTGACACATGCGGCCCGGAAGAGCCGCCTCACGCTCCCCCGAGGAAGATAATGAGGCTATACTGGGAGACTCTGCCTGCGGCCCGCGGCACGCGACTTGCGGGGGCATGGGGCAGCAGCACACGACCGACACGACACACGAGGAAAGGGGGTCGCAATGCCCGGAACGAACACGCTCACAGGACTGATCACGGCGGCCATCGTCCTCGCATGGACGGCGGGGTGCGGAGGGTCCACGAAGGCCCGCACGGACGCGGGCGACGACGCCGGGGACGACGCGGCCGACGTCTCCATGGACGGCCAGCCGGACGCTCCCGACGATGGAACCGGCCCGGACGGCGTCGATGCACTCGACGACACGATCGTTCCCGACGTGGACGATGCGGACGACGCCCCCGACGCGCCCGCACCCGTGTGCGGCGACGGGGCGACCGAGACGAGCGAGAAGTGCGACGACTCGAACCTCACGAACGGCGACGGGTGCAATCCGACCTGCGACCTGTGGGGCACCGTGATCACCAGGGCCGGGAGCGCCGGGTCCACGGGATCCGGAAACGGGACCGGAACCACCGCCCGCTTCAACACGCCGACCGGCCTGGCCACGGACGGCACGAACATCTACCTGGCCGACGCGGGCAACTGCGTCATCCGGCAGATCGAGATCGCCACGTGGGACGTGACCACCCTGGCGGGCACCCCGGGCAACTGCGGCTTCGCCGACGGCAATGCCGCCCGGTTCAACGTGCCGCAGGACGTGGTGGTCACGGGCGGGTACGTGTACGTCGCGGACACGGACAACCACGTGATCCGGCGCATCGGGCTCTCCTCCCCCGTGAGCACGTCCACTGTCGCGGGAACGGACGGCTCGAGCGGAACCGCAGACGGCACGGGGAGCGCGGCGCTGTTCAACGAGCCCCGCGGCATCGCCACGGACGGCACCTACCTCTACGTGGCGGACTTCGGCAACCACACGATCCGCAGGATCGAGATCGGCACGTGGGTGGTGACCACGATCGCGGGACAGGCCGGGACGCCGGGAAGCACCGACGCGACCGGCACGGCCGCGCAGTTCAACTACCCGAGGGGCCTCGAGGCGGCGGGGAGCATCCTCTACGTGGCCGACACGGACAACCACACGATCCGCCGCATCGTCCTCTCGTCCGGCGCCGTGACCACGATCGCGGGACAGGCCGGCTCCTCCGCCTACACCGACGCCGCGGGAGGCGCGGCCCGCTTCAGCTCCCCACGCGGCATCGCGGTGGACGCCCAGTCCCTCTACGTGGCCGACTTCGCCAACCACGCGATCCGCCAGATCATCATCGGCAGCTGGGACGTCACCACGCTCTGCGGGACCGGGTCCATGGGCACGGCGGACGGCACCGGCACGTCCGCCTCCCTGCACGGCCCATGGGGCATCACCTTCGATCCCGCGCTGGGCGAGCCGTCCCAGGTGCTCTACGTGGCCGAGACCGGAAACTCCATCGTCCGGACCGTGGAGTAGAAGCCTCCCTCCCCCCCTGCTGACACCCCGACCTGACTGCCCTATAGTGGGGCGCATGAACGAGAAGACAAGAACCACGATGGCAGCATCGCTGGCCGCGGCCCTCGTGCTCTCCTCCGCGGGGCAGGCCGGCGAGGCGGGAACGGACCTGCAGATCCCCATCGAGCAGTACGTGCTCGACAACGGCCTGCGCGTCGTGCTCAGCGAGAGCCACGGCTCGCCCACCGTGGGCGTGGCCGTGTACTACGACGTGGGATCCCGCAACGAGGTGAAGGGCCGCTCCGGCTTCGCCCACCTCTTCGAGCACATGATGTTCCAGGGCTCGAAGAACGTGGGCAAGGCCGAGCACTTCAAGATCATCAACGCCAGCGGAGGCGTGATGAACGGCACGACGAGCGAGGACAGGACGAGCTACTTCGAGTCCCTGCCCTCGAACATGCTGCCCATCGCGCTGTGGCTCGAGGCGGACCGCATGCGCTCGCTGACCGTCACGAAGGAGAACTTCGAGAACCAGCGCGCCACGGTCATGGAGGAGAAGCGCGAGAACTACGACAACCAGCCCTACGTGCCATCGTTCATCGAGATCAACGCCCTCGCCTTCAGCGGGTACTGGCCCTACGAGCACTCCACCATCGGCTCGATGAAGGACCTGGCGAACGCGACGGCCGAGGACGCGCAGGCGTTCTTCGACATGCACTACACGCCGTCGAACGCCGTGCTCGTCATCGCGGGCGAGTTCGACCCGGCCCAGGCCAGGTCCCTCGTCCAGGAGCACTTCGGCGACATCGTCTCCCACGATCCTCCGGGCTTCACCGAGCCGGCATGGTCGCCACCGGGCGAGGAGGTCTACGACGCCATCGAGGACCCGCTCGCTCCGCTGCCGGCATTCCACATGGCCTACCACGTGCCGCCCATGCGCACGCCGGACTTCTACCCCATGACGATCATCTCCCGGGCGCTGGGCGACGGCGAGAGCTCGCGTCTCGAGCAGGAGCTCGTCAAGCAGACCGGCACCGTGGTCGAGATGTACGTGAGCGTGGACGGGCGCCGCGGACCGGACCTGCTGAGCTTCTTCTGCATCCTGAGCGGCGTCGAGAGCCCCGCCCAGGTGCGGCAGCGCATCAAGAAGCACATCGTGGAGATCGCGACGAAGGGCCTCGAGAAGGCGGAGCTGGAGCGCATCAAGAACCGGCTGCGCATGTCTTACTACAGGATGCTCGGCACGAACCTGCGCCGGGCGCTCATCCTGGGCCGCTACAAGCTCTACTGGGACGACCCGGGGGCGGTGAACACGGAGCTCGCGAGATACGAGGCCGTGACGAGCGGCCAGATCAAGGAGGCTGCCGCGACGTACCTCGTCGACGAGAACCGCACGATCCTCGACGTCATGCCTCCCTCGATGATGGGAGAGGAGGGGTACGATGAGTAGGTCGATCATGCACGCCCTCGCCGCCTGCATCGTCCTGTCTTGCGGGCCGAAGACCCCTGTGCACGAGCCCAAGCCCGCTCCGGACGACGAGGCCGAGGACGTCCAGACATACGTCCAGTTCCTCGAGACCATGGCGATCCCGCCCGAGGTGCTCGAGGCGATCGCGAAGCAGCGCGAGAAGGTCGTGGCCCAGCCCGATCCTCTCGGCGAGGCGGAGTACACCTTCCCGGACGTGCATTCCGGCAAGCTCAAGAACGGGCTCGCGTGGTACGTCGTCGAGCAGGACGGCCTGCCCCTCGTGTCGCTCAACCTGGTGGTGCGCGCGGGCACGGCCCACGACCCGGAAACCCTCCCCGGACTCTCCGTCTTCACGGGCGACATGCTCAGGGAGGGGGGCACCACCGAGCGCACCGCGGCCGAGCTCGCGGCCGACATCGAGACGCTCGGCGCGGACCTGTCCGTCATCACGGGGGCCGACTACACGCTCGTTGCGGTGGACTCCATCTCGGACCACGCGGCCAGGCTCCTCTCGCTCATGGGCGAGATGGTCATGAAGCCGGCGTTCGATGAGAAGGCGATGGAGATGTTCCGCCAGCGCGAGATGCACCGCCTCGAGCTGAGCCACTCCGATCCCGAGTGGATCGCGGACTTCGTCCTGCTGGAGCAGATCTACGGCAAGCACCCCTACTCCCGGTACGACACGACGAAGCAGGCCCTCGAGGCCATGACCCGCGAGGACGTCCTGTCCTTCCACGAGACCCACTACGCGGCCCGCAACGGCTTCTTCGTGGCCGTGGGAGACGTGGACCTGAAGACCTTCGGGGCCACGCTCGAGAAGGCGTTCGGTTCGCTTCCCAGGGGCAAGAAGGCGAAGATCAAGTGGCCGACGATCGAGGCCCCGGACAAGCGCCGGGTGGTGGTGGTGGACCGCCCGGGCTCCGCACAGACCGTGATCCGGGTGGCGAACACGACCCTCCAGGGCTCGCACGCCGACGCCCTGCCCTTCATGGTCGCGAACCACGTGCTGGGCGGCAACGCTTCGTCCAGGCTGTTCATGGTCCTTCGCGAGGAGAAGGGCCTCACCTACGGCTGCTACTCGCACGTGCCCATGCGCGTCGACGTGGGCTCGTTCTTCATCGAGACCTCCACCAAGACGCCCTCGACGGGCGAGAGCCTGGAGGAGATCTTCAGGCAGATCGATCTCTTCACGGCCGCCGAGGACGGCGGCGGAGTCGGCGCCGACGAGCTCGAGGCGACGCAACGCTACCTCACGGGCGTCCTGGCCATCAAGGGCCAGACGGCCTCGCAGGTCTCGGACCTGCTCATCGACAGGATCATCTACGGCCTTTCCGGGAACTACTACGGCGACTACGCCAAGAACGTGAACGCCGTCACGCCCGACGACGTCCGCACGCTGGCCTCGAAGTACATCCATCCGGAGACGGCCGTCGTGGTGCTCGTGGGCGACGCCGCGCAGATCAAGGACGCCGCCTCGAAGTGGGGCGAGGTCCAGGTCATCACCTGGTGAATCGCATGCGCGGACTCATCCCCCTCGCGGCGCTCGTCCTGGCCTCGTGCGGCGGGCCGCACGTCCCCGTCGAGAACCTGACGCACGGTGCAGAGCCCACCTTCCCCCTCACGATCGACTTCCTCGAGCCCATGGGGCTGACCGTGAACGGCGCGGGCCCGGTGCTCGTCATGGCGGATCCGATCCGCCCCCGCATCATCGCGGCCCACACCCTGAGCTCGTCCCTGTCCGTCATCGACACCCAGACCTCCAGCGTCACCAACATCCCGCTCTCCGGCCGCGCGTTCCAGCACCTCAAGTCCGAGTCCTTGGTGATCGCCCACGGCTCGGGCGACGTCTACCTCGTCGGCACGTCCTGCTTCCACATCGCCTTCCCCGCCACCGGCGCATCCATGACCGTCGAGACGGGCGCGCAGATGGAGTCCATAGCCGTGGACGAGGCCACGGGCAACGTCTTCGTCGCCGGCCGCGAGAGCAAGGAGATGGGCTTCTACGATGCGGCCAGGCAGGAGTACCGGACTATCCCCTGGCTCGAGGACGTGCAGAAGCTCCTCAACGTCAACCAGACGCCGCCGCCGCCCATCCGCAAGGTCGTCGCCGATGCCGGGCTCGGCAAGATCATCGCACTCGACGGGTACACATCGACCCTGCACTTCTTCGACGGCAAGAGCGGCGAGCACCTCGAGTCCAGGCCCGTCCCCCTCACCTCCGGCGGCCGCTGGCATCTCGCCGGCTACGACCACGAGTCGCACGCCCTGTTCATCGTCACGGAGACCAAGGACAGGCGCGTCATCGAGGCCGCGCGACTCGGCGTCACGGACGGCAAGGACGTCGTCGTCGCGCTCCCCGAGCTCAAGGAGGGCGTGGGGATGACCTACAACCCGAAGCGCGACGAGGTCTACATCCCCTACGACAACCACCCCACGGTGCACGTGGTGCGCTTCGAGGGCGGGGGTTTCCTGGAAGAGATCATGATCCCGGCGTTCGGCAACGACGCCAGCGCCATCGATGCCGCCGGCGACACCCTGTACATAGGCTCCTGGGCCCACGGCGAGATCGACGTCATCGACCTCGAATCCCGCACGCTCACGAGACGCATCGAGAACCTCGGGATCATCCCGCACATGTTCACCCTGGCCCTGGATCCCCTCACGAACCGTCTCTACTTCCCCAGGGGCGCCTCGGCCGTCAACGGCACGTTCGGCGCCGCGCTCACCGTGGTCGACCCGGCCACCGGGCAGGTCACGAAGATCCGCACCGGCTGGGCGCCCATCGATCTCATCGAGATGCCGTCGCGCGACAGCTTCCTCGTGTTCAGCTCCGAGGACCAGTTCGCCGAGGTGCGCGCCGACGGCACCAGCGCCCTTCACGACCTGCCCCACGACTATCCCGTCATGGCCTCTCCAGCACCGGACGGAGACGTCTACCTCTCCTACGGCCCGCACCAGTCCTACTGGCCCGTGGTCTACATCTGGGGAGCCCGCAACGGCATCCTCACCATCGACGACGACCTCGGCTTCTACGACCGCAGGATCTTCCGCCAGGCCCTCGACATGGTGCTCGACGAAAACGGCGCCCTCACCTTCACCCAGAACAACTGGGGCGGCGAGGAGCAGTTCCTCGGCGTCCTCGCCGACCCCGTGCGCGAATTCCAGGCCTCGATGCGCCTGCCGCTCACGGACCAGGTGACGCGCGAGATCACACAGCGGGTCCTCGAGTACGACGAGAAGCTCCAACGCCTCTACCTCGTGCGCGCCGGAGAGAAGGACGAGGATCCCTCCATCCTGCAGATCATCGACCCGTCCACGAAGCAGGTCCTGCAGAGGATCGAGCTCGGACTCGCGGCCACGGACCTCGTCCACGACGACACCTCCATCTACGTCTCGAACTTCGGCTCGAACACGGTGTCCATCGTCGACAAGACGAGCTTCGCCGTCACGAACGTGGAAACGGGAGACAGGCCCCTCAGGCTTGGCAAGGCCGCAGGCTCGGTCTACGTGATCAACCACGCCGGCCAGACCCTCCAGCAGGTCGGCGGCTCGGGCACGACGTACGACCTGCCCCACCACGGCCTGCCCGACAACCTCTTCACGTGGAACGACACCCTGGTCGTCACCTCCCACGACCCCGAGACGCTGATCATCGAAGCGTTCGACCCCGGGAAGGGATCCTTCTCACGCCTCCACGAGGAGAGCTACCCGTACGGCGACACGCGCTTCGACTCGATCAACGTCTCCTTCTACCTCACCGGCCAGTTCGGGGACGCGGTCATGTCCATCACCCAGGGCCGCGAGGACACGGACGGCAGGCTGTGGGTCACCGACTTCCTGTCCGGCAGGCTCGTCATCCTCGAGCCCCACGCCCCGTGAGCGCTGCATCCCTGCCCCATCTCGCGAGGCTTCTTATCCCTCCTGACATCGTGTATGTTCCCCCCCCATGACCGAGTGGTATGAAGAGCTCTTCGACGAGCGGTACTACGAGTTCTACACGTCCCTGAACAGGAAGGTCGTCTCGGAGAACGACGCGGAGTTCATCGAGAGGGCGCTCTACCTCGAGAAGACCTCGAGGGTTCTCGACCTGGGCTGCGGCCAGGGCCGGCACTCGGTGGCGCTCGCGCTCAGGGGGCACGCGGTGACGGGTCTCGACCTGAGCGGGTTCCTGCTGGGCAAGGCGAGGGAGCTCGCGAAGGAAAGAGACGTCGAGGTGACGTGGCTCCAGAAGGACATGCGGGAGACGAACGGGCTGGGGCCGTTCGACGCGTGCGTCTCGCTCTTCACCGCCTTCGGGTACTTCACGCAGGAGGAGGACGCGCAGGTGATCCAGAGCGTGCACTCGTTGCTGGAGCCGGGCGGCATGATCATGCTGGACCTGGACAACCCGTTTCCGCTGCTGCGCCGCATGCCGTTCGACGCCTGGAGAGAAGCGCATGGTCAGGCGACGTGCGAGTCGGTGGAGTACGACGCGCTCGAGGCCAGGTTCGTGGCGACGAGGGTGCGGCGGCCCACCTCGGGAGGCAGGCACGAGATGCCCATGAGCAGCGTCAGGCTCTACTTCCCCCACGAGGTGTCCGCGATGCTCGAGCAGAGCGGGTTCGAGATCGAGGGCCTGTTCGGGTCACTGAAGGACGAGACTTACGACTGGAAGCAATCCCCGCGGATGGTGTGGACGGCGCGCAAGGAGTGATCAGCAGATCCCCGGCCAGGGACACACGCCCGGACCCACTTCCTCCCTGTCACGCTCGATGTCCGATCCGGTGTCGCTCACGCCGTCGTAGGGCATCTCCGCGGGACAGATGCCCGGGTAGTAGTCCGTGCTGGTCTCGGGCAAGGGATCCGTCCCTGTATCGGTGACGGTCTCCGTGAGCGGGTCCGTTTCCGTGTCGCTCACGGCGTCCTCCGGCATCTCGGCGGGGCACACGCCCGGGTAGATGTCCTCGAGCGCCTCGCCGGGTGTGTCCCCTGCGGTCTCGGCAACGTCCGCCACGTCGGACTCGTCCTGGGCGTCGCGGGACGTGGACTCGCCGCATCCGGTGGTGATGCACGTCGTGGCCGCGGCGGCCACGGCCGTGGCGGCCCACCGCATCACCATCCTGCCGGTGGACGGACGCGCCCTCTTCGCGGCGAAGCGCACGACCTCGCCCACCTGCGCCCTCATGAGCCTGCAGGCTGCGGCCGGGACGGCCCGGGGGTCGCCGAGCATGATCTGCCCCATGGCGGGGCAGTAGTAGGTGCAGCCTCGAGCGGCGTCGCACGTCGAGCAGTCCCCGTCCTCGGAGCGGCGGCTCCCGGCAGTCAGGGCCTCGTAGCGCTCGAGCACGGGCGTGCGCGCGAAGCCGGACTCCACGTCGCCGATCGACTCCAGGTCGGTGAACACGAGCCGGTAGCAGGGCACGAGGCTGCCGTCGGTGCGCACCGCGGCGAGCCGCGTACCCGCCCCGCAGGCCTTGAGCCTCGCGCCGCGCAGGGTCGACTCCACACGGCGCCAGGACGGCAGGTCGGGCACCCTGCGGCCCGCGGACCGCAGGCCGAGCTGCCAGGTGCCGAGGCGGCGGTGCTCGTCCGCCCATACCTCCACGGAGGCCGCGTCCCAGTCGAGCTCGACCGCGGGCTGGTACACGATGCGCTGAAAGCCCAGGTCCCGGAGGGACCGGATGCTGGCCACGAGATGCCCCACGTTCGAGGGCGTGACCGTCATCCTCGCCATGAGGTCGTCGCGGGAAAGCGACTGGACCTGTCGGACGTAGCGCGTCACCTCGCCCGGCGAGCCCATGGACCGCTCGTCCGGGCCCCCGAGGCCGTCGATGCTCATGGCCAGCTCGATGCCGTGTCCGGAGACGAGATCGGAGGCGCGCCCCTCCATCGCCGTGCCGTTCGTGGTGCACGTGACGTGGGGGCCATGGAGCACGCAGGAGGCCCGCTCGAGGGCCGCATCCATCGCATCGAGCGCGAGGAACGGCTCGCCTCCGAAGAAGGAGAGCGAGAGCCGGTCCCGGCGGCTCTCGGCGAGCAGGTCCACGGCCGCGCGCGCCACGCCGGGAGACATGTCGTCCTGACCTTCGCGCGGCCTGTAGCAGTAGCTGCAGCCGAGGTTGCACCTCGAGGTGAGCGTGAGCGTGAGATTCGTGAAGGACTCCGGTAGTTTTTTGTTCATGACATCCCTCCCCCTGGCCCGGGCGACCATCACACCAATGGTAGCTCACATATGCCCCTTCAACAATTGACTGCCCGAGATGGACTGCTACGCTCTATCCAGAGTGAGGGAATCTCCATGACGATCCATCCGATCACGATCCCGGTCCTCATCCTGACGCTGCTGCAGCCGGGCTGCGGCGCCGGCGACAACCCGACGCCTCCCGACGGAGGCGACGTGGGCCCGGACGTGCCCGTGGACGGCACGATAGACGCCGTTCCCGACGGTCCGGACTCGTGCGACGACTACGTGGACACGGACGGCGACACGATAGCGGACCGGCACGAGGGTGACGGCGACCCGGACGAGGACGGCCTGACGAACACCCGGGACGATGACAGCGACAACGACGGCCTTTCGGACGCGGAGGAGGCGGGCGACGGCGACATCTGCACCCACCCCGTGGACCATGACGGCGACACCACGCCCGACTTCCTCGACCCGGACAGCGACAACGACGGCGTGTCGGACTCGGACGAGACGGCGATGGGCACGGATCCGACGGAGGTGGACACGGACGGCGACACGATCTCGGACCTCGTGGAGGACGTGTACGGTTCGGATCCCCTCGACGACGAGGACTCCCCGCGCACCCACGGCGACTTCGTCTTCATCGTGGACTACATGCAGGACCCGGTCCCGGAGCGCGACACGCTCGTCTTCGGCACGGACATCAAGGTGGCGGACGTCTACATCCTCGTCGACACGAGCGGCTCCATGTTCGGCGAGGTCGCGAACCTGCAGGACAGCCTGCAGACCATCATCGTGCCGGGCCTCGTCTCCTCGATCCCGGACGTGCAGATCGGGCTCATGCGCTTCGAGGACTGCCCCGGCTCGAGCTGCGACAACGACATCGCGAACGTGCAGTCCATCACGGACGTGGTGGACGACGTGCAGACGGCGCTCGACTCCATCACCGAGACGTCGCTGTGCGGAGGCGAGGAGCCCTACTCCCTCGCCGCCTACATCGCCGCGACCGGCGACGTGTCCGGCACCGACGTGCCCGGTCCGAGCTGCCCCTCCGGCTACATCGGCCTGCCCTGCTTCAGGCCCACGGCGATCCCGATCTTCGTCCAGATCGGCGACGAGCCGTTCTGCATCATGGGCATCGGCGGCGGGTGCACCTGCCCGCCGCGCAAGACCACGACGACCGTCATCACGGCCCTGAACGCCATCCACGCCAAGTACATCGGCGTCTCCACCGTCCTGTGGCCCGAGCCGGGCCCCAGGCCCTTCATGGTGGAGATCGCCAACGC
>JAFDER010000443.1 GCA_019310245.1 Deltaproteobacteria bacterium | reverse complement strand
GCCCCGTCGTCGATCCGCGTGCGCTTGTGGTACTCGAGGAAGAGCTCCGCCCCGCGCTCGAGATACGAGCGGGCCAGGTCCGCCGCCTCGTCGTCCCGGTCCTCGAGCAGGGCATCGAGCACGGCCTCCTGGGTTTCGAACATGGTTCCGAGAGCGGGCACGAGCTTCGAGAAGATGGGCTTGAACATGCGGATCGGCGGCTTGACCGTGTTGAGCATGAGGGTCAGGACCAGGTTCTCTCCGAGCCGGGCAAGCTCTTCCCAGTACTCGAAGTCGAACATGATGGCCCGGTCCACGTCCATCCCGTCGGTGTCGGACCTCACCTCGCGGACCCTCTCCCTGAGCTGCTCCAGCGCGCGGCGCGGGGCGCGGCTCGCGGCGAGCTTGACGATGAGCACGCACGTGTGCGTCCTGACCTCCATGAGGTCCGAGAGCAGGCGTTTCCTGTCGATCGGGCTCTCGTGGAAGAGGTACTTGATGAGGTCCACGTTTGCGGTGGAGAGGAAGTTGAGCACCCTCGTCCCGTCACCCTGACGGATGCGGATCAGGCCGAGGTGCTGGAGCTTCTTGAGCGCTTCGCGCAGCGACCCCCGGTTAACCTTCAGCTGCTTGGCCAGCTCGCGCTCGGGCGGCAGCTTCTGCCCCGGGCTGTAGGTCCCGTCGAAGATCCTCGACCTGATGCTGTCGGCGATGTCGTCAGCCAGGTTGCGCCGGCGGACGGGCCTCAGGGGCTCACTCATCGCCCCCCTTCCCGCTGGTGATGGCCTCATCGTAGTAGACGATGCGGAAGCAGGATGGACACTGCAGGATCCTGTCCTGCCGCTGGATCAGGTTGTAGATCTGCGGCGGCAGGATCATGTGGCAGCCGCCGCACGTGCCGCGCACGGCCGCCACGACGGCTCGTGGCTGGCGCTGGCGGATCTTCTCGTACAGCAGGGACGTGGGCTGGTCCAGGTTCTTGGCGATCTTCTTCCGCTCGGTCTCGAGCTTCTTGACCTGGGTCTTCATCCCTTCGACCTGCTTGCCGGATTCCACCTCCATGTCCTTGAAGGCGTCCTGCAGCTTGGAGTACATGTCCTCCTTCTGCTTGATGGACTCGCCGGTCTGCTCCACGACCTCGAGGATGTGGATCGCCTCCTCCTCGCGCTCGGACAGCGCTCGGCGGATGGTGTCGATCTCCCGCTGGGCGGCATTGGCCTCCCGCTCGTTGCGGGCTGTGGCGAGCTTGCCCTTGCTCTTGGCGAGCAGCGCCTGCTGCATGTCGATTGCCTTTTCGTGCTCGACCCTCCACTTCTCGGCCTCCTTGAGGGTCGTCCGATCCCGCTCGATCTTCTCGTAGAGCTCGTCCATCTGGACCTTCACCTGCGAGAGGTCATCGGGGATCTTGTTGAGCTTGCTTTGGGATTCGTGAATCTTGAGGTCGACGTTTTGGAGCTGTTCGAGAAGGGCGATTTGCTGCAGCACTGAGAATACCTCACGGGCTAGGACGTTTGTTTCGCAGTCGTCCCCCACCCGGTCTGCGCTTTCGCTTGCCGGGTCGTTCTGGTGTCAGTATTACAATCATTGAATCATCCGGGTGGGCCCACCAGGTTTCGAACCTGGAACCACCCGGTTATGAGCCGGGAGCTCTACCGTTGAGCTATAGGCCCCCGAAAAGCCGGTTCACATTATAAGAACGGGTTGTAAAAGTACAAGCACAAACGTCGTGTGTGAAGTGCGCGGTTCTTGTTTACAACGATCATCTCATCTCGTATAATCGACGTCCTGGTTTGTTGCCCGAACTGCGCTAAACACAAGGGAGAATCGTCGTGAAGAAGATCCTGGTCCTTGAGTCGGACAGCATGGTCGTTGATGCCTTGGCGAACGAGTTTGCGGTCTTCGGGTGCATGGTGGATGCTGTGGACGATGCGGAGATGGCACGGCAGAAGGCGAGCTCCGATGAGTTCAGCCTGGTCGTCATCTCGACGTCCCTCGCCAAGTCACACGGCTTTCTCGCCTTCACGTTCCTCAAGCGGCTGCCCGAGCTCGAGAACACTCCCTTCGTCATCATGTTCAACGAGGGCGAGGCTGATCAGATCGTCAGCCACCAGAACAGGCCCACACACGCGGACGTCTACCTCCAGAAGCCGTTCGACTTCAACGACCTGCTCGTGCAGGTGATGGGTTTCCTGGACGTCGAGGACCAGGTCAGAGCGCTGGTGGAGGGCGAGGGCGCCGAGTCCACCGAGGAGATCGAGCTGGATGACGACGTTGTCATCGAGGATGAGGTCGTCGAGGCCCTGCCCGAGATTTCGGACGAGGAGATGGCCGCCCTAGACACGCCCACGGAGGCGGAGACGTTCGAGGAGGCTCCCGCCGTTGTGGCCGGCGAGGAGGAGACCGTCGTGGAGGAGGCGCCGGTCGAGGAGGCCGTTGAGATCGAGGCCGATGAGGAGGCCGTTGAGATCGAGGCCGATGAGGAGGCCGTTGAGATCGAGGCCGATGAGGAGATCGTGGTCGAGGAGGAGACGGAGGACCGTGTCTCGGAGATCGAACCCATGGAGGATGCCGCGCCAGCGCCGGCCGTGGACGAGGGTGCACAGGCAGAGGCGGCGGAGAAGATCACCGTCCTGGAGGCGGAGATCGCGACGCTCAAGAGCCAGATGGAGGAGGCGGAGATCCGCGTGAGCGATGCGGACAAGGACAGGCGAGATGCCGTCCAGGAGGTGGACACCCTCAAGTCGAAGAACGAGGATCTCGAGAAGACTCTCACGGAGAAAGGCTCCGCGAGCGTGGGCACGCGGGAGCTTCTCGACCTGCGCGAGCTCATCAACCGCAAGGACAAGGAGATCCTCAACCTCAAGGACGACCTGAACTCGAAGGAGAAGGGTCTTCTCGAGGAGCGGGACAAGACGATGGAGGCCCAGCGCAGCAACGCGGACCTCGAGGAGAAGGTCCTGTCCACCGAGAAGGAGATGAGCAGCATCCAGGCCACGCTCGCGGCCATGGCCAAGGACAAGGAGGCCGCCTCGAAGAGGGCGGACGACTTCAAGGCGCACTGGGACTCTGTCCTCGAGGAGATCGAGAGTCTCAAGAAAGCGGGCGAGGAGAACGAGACGAAGTTCAAGGCCGAGGCCGAGGAGGCACAGGCCGCGGCGCTCCAGGAGCAGGAGATCCGGCTCACCGAGGAGAAGGACGCGGAGGTCGGCTCGCTCAAGGCCAGCCAGGAGCGTGCCCTCGAGGAGCAGAAGGAGCAGTACGAGGCC
>JAFDER010000442.1 GCA_019310245.1 Deltaproteobacteria bacterium | reverse complement strand
ATGCGGTCCATCTTCATCATCCACGCCATGAGCTCCTTGCGCTCGGACATGTCGCGGGTGATGCCGACCGTCACCGGCTCGCCGTCGAAGCTCACCCTGAACGCGGCGACCTCGAGGGTCACGACGCTCCCGTCCTTCCTCACGCAATCGATCTCCTGGAACGGGCTCCTCCCGCCGTGCTCCATGACGTCCTGGAACTGCTCGGTCGCCTTCTCGGCGTCGTCGGGATGGACGATGAGCGTCCACGGCTTGCCGATGAGCTCCACGGGATCGTCGTAGCCCAGGATGTCGAGGAGCACCTTGTTGACGTGGATGAGCTTCTTGCCCCTGTTGATCCCGATGCCATCCGGAACCTGATCGAGTAGGTCCCTGAAGTCGAGCATCCCCTTTACTTCGTCAGTCACGTGGCCTGGACCTCACTGGATCACGAGACTGTGAGCCCTGGGCTGGTTAATTTCAACACGATCGAATATGTGAAGCAGCGGGCATCGATCTGCAAGGGTCATCTCGAGCCATGTGCAAATGCTCAGCCGTCATGGAGCGCGGTGGCGAGATCCTCGAGAAGATCGCGGTGCTCCAGCTCATCCAGCCAGCCGGCCGGAATCCACTCCGCCCCGCGGTGCGCCCCGAGCAGGGCGCCCGCGATGGCCCCGGTGGAGTCCGAGTCGCCGGAGTGGTTCACGGACGCAATGAGCCCCTCGAGGGGGTCGTCCGCGAAGCGCAGGAGGCAGTAGACGCCCGCGGCAAGGGCCTCCTCGGCGATCCAGCCCTGCCCGATGACATCGAGCGCGCTGGACGCGGGCGCTCCCTGTGCGGCGAGACCCATCGCGTTCTGCACGGATGCCAGGGTCTCGAGGTTCGGGTCGCGCTCCTCGAGAAGCTCCAGCACCACGCCCAGCGCCTCGTCGAGAGTCGAGCCCGTGACCAGCTGCGCGACGAGCGCCGCCTGCGCGCCCGAGGAGGCGCCGCTCGTCCGGTGGCCGTGCGTGAGGTCGGCCGTCACCCAGCCGAGATCGAAGGCCGCCCGGGCATTGCCCGCGAAGTACAGGCCGCAGGGATGCACGCGCATGACGCCGCCGCAGCCCTTGGAGTCGTTCTCGGCCCGCTCGATGCGGGCGCGTCTCTGCGCCTCGATCCCGGCGATGCACGTGTTGCCCGGCCCGCGCACCTGCGCGGGGTCGGCCTGCGAGTCGAGCCACGCGAAGTACCGCTCCAGCACTGCGTCCGCCTCGTCCGCGCGGCCGGAGCGCGCGTCGATGAGACCGCGCGCCGTGGCGATCGCCATCTGCGTGTCGTCCGTGACGGCGCCCAGCCTCCCGTACGCGGGCGCGAGGTCCCGGATGCCCGTCCCGCCGAAGCGCTCGACGATCATCGCAAGATCCAGGAACTCCACGGGCGCCCCGAGCGCGTCTCCCGCCGCCGAGGCGAGCATCGTCCCCCTGAACCGCTCTTGCCTGCGCACGCCCGCGATTGTAGCCTATTCCCATGCAAGGGGTCAGACCCCCACACTTGACACTTGTCTCCCACGTGCCGGCCTTCCGGACGGCACGCCCGGTGGGGGCGCGCATGCTAGCGGCTCTTCTCGGGCGTATCCGGGGGGGCGCAGTCATGATGCTCGTTGCTGCGGCCGTGCTCTGCTCGTGCAAGGGCCGCGGCCCGAACTACGTGCGCGTGGACCTGCCCATGGCCGGAGACGAGTACGGCCCCGACGGGGTGATCGAGAAGGGTGGAGCCGCGATCGCGTTCCACGATCTCGAGGTCCACGTCGTCGAGGCGGCGAGCGCCGGGATCGTGCACCACGTCTTCCGCGAGGACGGCCGGGACGAGGGGTCCGGGATCGTGCTCGAGCTAGACATCGATCTGTGGGACCTGGACGCGGAGAGGATCGCCTCGAAGCTCGGTGACGGGGCCCTCGAGTGGGAGGAGCAGGAGAGGCTCGAGAAGTGCATCGAGGCGGTGCCCAAGAAGATCAAGTCCAGGATCGCGATCCTGCCCGGAGGCCTCTCCCCCCGTCCCGGCGGAGGCTGGGCGCTCGCCTTCTCCGCGGTGAACCGGCTCACGTGCGGGGGAGGAAAGAAGGTCGTGGCCTGTCTCGATCACGTCGTCCTCTTCGACGAGGACTGGAGCCTCACGGACGAGCCCGAGCTCGTGCGCTACGGCGGGGAGCCCCGCGTGCACGCGATCGTCTTCTCCGGGGACGAGCCGCTGCTCGCCTGGGCCACGAAGACGGCCGCCGGCATCTCCTCGCCCGCATCGACCACGCCCATCCCGGTCAAGGATGGAGCGCTCGAGTACGAGCCCCTCTTCGTCCAGGCCGGCGACCGGCTCGCCGTGATCACCCGGCCGCCGGGCCGCATCCGCGCGAGGCTGCTCGACCTGCCGGACGGCTCGAGCGCGGTGGACGTCCTCATCAACCCCGGCAAGAACCCCCTGTCCGTGGCCGCAGCCTGGACCGGCGACCGCCTCGGCGTGTTCTTCGGCCTGGACCGGGCCGAGGGCGTGAGCTCGCTCCTGCAGCACATCCTCGTCGAGGTCCATCCGGGCGGGACGGCCTCCACGCCCGTGAAGATCTACACCCAGTTCTCCATGGCCGAGGACACGTGCTTCACGTGTCACTTCACGGCCGTGTTCGCGGACGACACGTACGCGCTCGCCTGGATCGCCGACGACGGCTACTCGCAGGACCTCTACCTGCAGGAGGTCCCGCTCGGAGGCCTCGCAGGCGAGAAGAAGGCGTGGCGCCGCGACTTCCCCGAGGGCTACCGGGCGCTCAAGGGCGTCACGCTCTTCGCCACGCCTCCCCAGTACGTGGTCCACTACCTCGCGGCCACGGCGTACACCACCCACGCCCACAAGATCTTCCTCACGGCCCTGCCGACCCAGCGCTGAGCACCTCCCGCTGCCCTCTCCGCTGCACTGAATCCACATCAAGAACAAGCACTTTTCGGCTTGACAGGGCCGAACTGAAGCCATATAACTGACCGAGTACTCACTCAGTTATAAAATGAGACAAAGCAAGCATAGAAAAGCGATCCTGCGGACTGCAACCATCTTCTTTGCGGAGAACGGCTACAGGGACACATCCATGGGCGAGATCGCCCGCTCCGTGGGAGCCGCCGAAGCCACGGTATTCCACCATTTCAAGAGCAAGGAAGAGCTGTTTCTGGTCGCCTTCGAGGAGGTGCGCCATCGCATCGTGGAGGAGGTGGAGACGAGCATCCGCGGGGCGCGGTTCGAGAACGGTCTCGATA